>CALMJY010000173.1 GCA_937864815.1 uncultured Bacteroidota bacterium | reverse complement strand
GTAACTTGATAGGAAACCGCTTCGAAATGCCAAACGTTTCATACACGTAACCGTTAGGCAAAATAGTTGACATCTGTTGATAAAGCATTACAGTTTACAGGTATTAAAAAAGAGGATGCCCCAAAACTACTCTCTGACAACGGAAGCTGTTATATCTCTGATGAAATCAAAACCTTTCTCAGAGGAAAAGGCATCAAACCTATTAACGGTAAACCAATGCATCCGCAGACCCAGGGAAAGATAGAGAGATATCACCGTACAATGAAAAATGTTGTCAAACTGGATAATTATTACTCACCGGAAGATCTGATCAAGGCTATTGAAGAGTTCGTTAACTACTATAATTATGAAAGATACCATGAGTCACTCAGAAACCTAACCCCGGCTGATGTATATTATGGAAGAGATAAACAAATACTAAAGGAAAGGAGCAAAATCAAGGAAAATACAATGAAGGAAAGACGTAAAAACTATATCGTTAGAAAACTAGAAGTGGATTATGAAATTTTTGAAGTATCTTAATATAATCACACCTTAACTTATGACCTTAAATGGTGCAAATTGGTCTGAAGATATACACTGCATTACTATGCTAACCGCTAATATTTTTTTCATTGAACACAAAATAAAGATATTATTTTAAAAAAATGGCGGAATCCGAAAAGCCTAATGAGTAGGAGTTTATTAAATTTAATAGAATATGAATACAATTGCAAAAAACAAGTTTTACGAAATTGCTGTTGATCAAAGTAAAAACAGAATCTATTTTAAAATTATTGGTTTTTGGCAAAGTCCGGATGTTGTGCCCAATTACTTAAATGACATTAAAAAAGCAAGTAAAGAAGTTACTCCCGGATATACGATTCTATCCGACCTAAAAGAAATGAAAACACCGCCGCAGGAAGTAGGTGAGTTACATAAATATGCACAAACGGTTTTAGTAACTGCGGGTTTGAGGAAAACAGCTGAGATTGTAGAAAGTGCAGTTTTAGGCATGGCTTTATCAAATTATGCAAAAGCGAGCAATATGAATAAAAAGCCATTTTCTTCATTAGTTGAAGCAGAAAATTGGTTAAACCAAATCTAAAATTAGTATACCTGAAATTAGCATAAAAAAAACAACTAATAAATTTGCATAACATGTAATATGCGATAATTGCGGACTTTGGTGCGTTAACTCGAGCTATAGTGCATACACTATAGTAAGTCTGTTACTCGAGCGATAATACCAACACACCCGCAACTACTCATATTACTTTTCGTTGTGCGTCATGCAAAAAAACGACATAAACTCCTGACCAAAGAAGGAGCCTATACCCAACGTTTTTTTGAAGATTAACTAAAGAAATGTCATTTAATTTAAGCATGAATACCATACAAAAAAAATCTGACAAAGAAAATTGTTGATTTTATTTTAGTTGATAATGTTTCATAAATGTAATAATTGGCGAAATATAAGGTTTTACAGTACTAAGACGAATTTAAAAATGACATTTAGTCCAATAGATTAAATGCTATAACATTACATACCCGGTTGTTTATTTTTCCTGGTCTTTTTCATGGTTCTCAATTATCATTACTTAAGCCATGTATTTCAAAGGTACATTTATTAATTGGTTTTTTGGCCATCAGTAGTTTTTCATCCATAAATAACTCTAATCCTTTGTCCAGATGAAGTATTTGTATAATAAAAATTTATACATTCTTTGAATATTTAGTCAATCAAAAACTATCTGACCTGAACAGAAAATTGTTTCCTGTTTTACAGTGCTGACATATGTCTGTTCAATATCTGCATTAATTTCAGGAACTACTATAATAAGTTAAGTATATTAATAAAAATGCAAAGACATGGAATTCATAGGTTTGTCGGGCAGTATTGATGAAAAGATCAAAAGTTCCTCAAAATCGCTTACAAAATACCCTCATGTTCTAATAGAAGGGGAACACGACTATTTCTGTAACAACAACGAATCGGTTATCCTATCCGGTATTGTGCATGAATGGCCTTCACATCTTACCGGCACTGGGACCAATGCGTCAAGATTATACAACCTGGTAAAAGGCAACAATATTTCTGTCGCGGCAAAGCTTGACGGGGTTTTTGTTGCAATCATACATTTGGATTCTGAAATATTTATAATACGCGATTTTATGGGAGTCGGGGCCCAGGTATATTACAACAATCATTTCTTTTCCAATTCGATGCAGTTAATGAAGGAATGTAGTATTGTTCCTTTCGAACCTGACATTCATGCAGTAGCTGCTTACTTACAAAAAGGTTATATTCCTGCCCCGCAATCGGTGATTTGCGGAGTCAGTAAACTGTGTCCGGGTGAGTATCTTCGTTTTGATATACAAACAAAGCAGACAGAAACCTTAAGTTCTATCTCATTCGGAGAATTTTCGAAACAGGCCGCCTCTTCAAAACTAAGCCTGAACGAAGCTGTGAATCATTATAAAGAGCTTCATAAAAAAGCTATTTCCAAAAGGATAAGTGGTTATGATTCAGTTGGAGTACTTCTCAGTGGCGGTTATGATTCAGGAGGAAACCTTTCTGCTCTCAGGGAATTGTACTCCGGTGAGATTGCATCATATTCAATCGGTTTCGAGAATAGTGCATGGTCAGAGCTTCCCCTGGCCAAAATAATGGCCGAAAAGTTTCATGCCGGTTTTAATCCGCATTTCCTCACAAAGAACGACATTAATAATCTTCCTGAAATTGTACGCCATATGGGAGATCCCTTCTTCGAAAATGGTATGCTGCTTAATAATAAGGTATGTACAGAAATGAGCTTGTCTCCACCTGAGGTAATTCTGGGTGGTGATGGTAATGATCAGTTGTTTGGAACCTCGGGACGCGAAGTAGCATTGTCATATTTTTTTAAGAAGCTGAAATTAAGGCCATTCCAGAAAGGATTCAAGTACATCGCCAACCGGTTGCCACAACTGTTCCGTTTTAGTTTTCATAATGAGAATATCCTCCAGGCCATGGATTCGAAATATTTTGGTTTCTCTGATTACGAACTGAAGAAACTATTCGATGCAAAACATACAGAAACTATCAGACAGGAAACAAACTCCCAGAAGGAAATTTACGGACAGGATTTCAATGGAATGTATTACTACAGGAACTTTTATGCCGATATTATTAATTCTGCCGCTCAGGTTATCCTGTTTAAGGCAGCACAGATAGCAGGAATGAGAAAGGTGAATGTGGTTTTCCCATATCTTGATACAGATATCTTCAGATTCCTGCAAACACTGCCAAGGGAGTATAAGCTGAAGGGGAGCATAAAAGAAATCGCGATGGGCAAAGGGAAAAGTAAATTTCTATTTAAGGAGTATCTTAAAAACACTCTTCCAGCTGAAATCACACAAAGGAAAAAACAGGGAGGATTTGCTCCGATGAGCCTGTTTTTTGATGATGCTGAGTTTCGTAAAAAGGTATATAGCTTCATTACCAGGACTTTTTCCACGGCCGGCATCTTTGATTTGAATGAGCTACAGCGGTTTACCACACAGGTTGAACAATCGACTCTGGATGTTAAAGACTGGTTCTGGCATAAACAAACTGTTTATGCACAATTATCTCACCTGTTAGTGCTGGCGCTTTGGTGGCAGCAGTTTATTATGGATAATAACAGGGATTTACTGGATGATTTTTTAATAGATTAAATTACAGATCTGAAATAATCAATTGTCTTCATGAGTCCTTCATTTAATTGAATTCCCGGTTGCCAATCGAGTTCCTTTTTTGCGAGAGTTATATCAGGCCGTCTTTGCATAGGATCATTAGCAGGTAGAGGCATTCTCACAATTTTAGATTTTGAACCTGTCAGTTTTATTACTTTCTCGGCAAGTTCAAGAATAGTAAACTCATTAGGATTACCTATATTGACCGGACCTGTAAAATCCTCACGGCTGGCCATCAATCGTATCATACCTTCAACCAGATCATCAACATACTGGAAGCTTCTGGTCTGCTGACCATCACCGTAGACTGTAATATCTTTGTTCTGAAGAGCCTGAACAATGAAATTTGAGACAACCCTACCATCGTTGGGGTGCATCCTCGGACCATATGTATTAAATATTCTGACAATCTTGATCTTTACATTATTCTGTTTATGATAATTCACAAACAGTGTTTCTGCAGCTCTTTTACCCTCATCATAACATGCCCTGTCACCAATCGGATTTACATGCCCCCAGTAAGTCTCAACCTGGGGATGAACCTGAGGGTCACCATATACTTCACTTGTAGAGGCCTGAAGGATCCTGGCCCTTATCCGTTTAGCCAGTCCGAGCATGTTGACGGCACCCATCACAGATGTCTTTATGGTTTTTATTGCATTATACTGGTAGTGAACAGGTGATGCCGGACATGCAAGGTTATAAATTTCATCAACTTCAATGAAAAAAGGCATTGTAACATCATGCCTTATCAATTCAAAATACGGGTTATTCAGCAGGTGAACTATATTCTGCTTCTGGCCGGTGAAGTAATTGTCGAGACAAACCACCTCATTTCCCTCTTTCAAAAGGCGGTCGCAAAGATGTGACCCTACAAAACCGGCACCTCCAGTTACCAATACCTTTTTCCTGATCATATTTATTATTGTTAGTTTCCTGTTACATTATATTTAAACAGACGGTAAAAACGCAAAGCAAGGACAGAAGCATCTCCATCAACCTGACTCTACGCTTTATGCTCTCCGCTCTCTTCTATTTCGTCGTATCAATTCCGATGCAGTAATATGCAAAACCATTCCGTTTCATTTCAGCCTTGTCATAGATATTGCGGCCATCGAATACAACAGGATTTATCATGAGTTTCTTTATGACAGGAAATTTAGGGAATTTGAATTCCGGCCATTCGGTTAAAAGAGCCAGACAATCGGCATCAATCAGTGCCTCATACTGATCCTCATAATATGCTATTATATCTCCAAAATGATGTTTTGCTTCTTTCATTGCAACAGGATCGTAAGCCTTTACTTTTGCT
Source organism: uncultured Bacteroidota bacterium (assembly GCA_937864815.1). GTDB lineage: Bacteria > Bacteroidota > Bacteroidia > Bacteroidales > VadinHA17 > LD21. The sequence goes on along the minus strand of CALMJY010000173.1, from coordinate 63,038 downwards.
CCGGCCTCAAGTAATTCATTGATGATCACCAGCGAGGGAGCTTCGCGCATATCATCTGTTTGTGGCTTGAAAGAAAGTCCCCATACTGCAACTGTTTTTCCCTTGAGGTCATTGTTAAAGTGTCTGAGCATTTTGTTGAAAAGGACCAGCTTCTGGTCTTTGTTTACTGCTTCAACTGCTTTAAGCACCCTCAGATTGTACCTATATTCGCCTGCTGTTTTTACGAGAGCCTGGACATCTTTTGGGAAACATGAGCCTCCGTATCCGATACCGGGGTAAATGAATTTGGTCCCTATCCTCGAATCGGATCCTATACCCTTCCTTACCATATTAATATCTGCGCCAACAATCTCACAGAGGTTAGCCATATCATTCATGAAACTTATCTTTGTTGCCAGCATGGAATTAGCAGCATACTTTGTCATTTCTGCTGATGTTATATCCATGAATATGACCGGATGTCCGTTAAGAGTGAAAGGTTTATAAAGACTTTTCATAATCTCTTCCGCACGGGTACTGTTGAGGCCGATTACTATGCGGTCCGGTTTAAGAAAGTCATCAATAGCAGCACCTTCTTTCAGAAACTCAGGATTAGAGGCAACATCAAATTCTATTGAGACTCCTCTTTTGTTCAGTTCATCCTGAACAGCATCCCGGACTTGTGTTGCTGTACCTACCGGAACTGTACTCTTAGTTACAATGAGAAGATAGTCATTCATATTCCTTCCGCAGTCACGGGCCACAGACAGAACATATTTAAGATCAGCACTTCCGTCTTCATCAGGTGGTGTTCCGACTGCGATGAACAGAACCTCAGCATCTACCAGAGCTTCAGTAATGCTGGTTGTAAAACTCAGACGACCTTTTTTAACATTCCGGTGAACCATATCGTCGAGGCCCGGTTCAAAAATCGGAATGATACCGTTTTTAAGGTTATCAATTTTTTCTTTATTAACGTCTACACAAACCACATCAATACCTACTTCGGAAAAACATGTTCCGGTAACAAGACCGACATATCCGCTTCCTACAATTGCAATTTTCATCTGTTCTGATTTTTAGTTGTATTGCACATTATTAATGAGAGAACTTAAAAGTAGTAAAAATTATGGAAAATTACAAAACATGAATGAATTTTTTGTAACTAATCAGTTTCAGTAAAATTAGCAGTTATTATGTTACCATGCGCTGGTACGAAGGCGGATTAAAACCCGATAATCGTCCGGAATGGAACCTTAAAGAATTACCGGGAAGCGGGATGATCATGGTTGGTGATAAGCATTGTCTGATGACAGGCGGCCGTCCGAATAATCCCCAGATTTTACTGCCCGGTAAAGAATGGACCGAATTTCAGAAAACCCTGCCGGCTCAGACAATCCCCAGGGTCTTTGAAGAGAATCCACAGCGCGAATGGGTTGAAGCCATCAAGAACAATACTATGCCGGGTTCAAATTTTGATTATTCTGCAGGTTTGGTGGAGATGGCTCTCGTTGGTGTTCTGGCACAGCGATTCGATACCCGCATTGAATATGATGCTGCAAATATGAAAGTCAGGAATCATACCGAATTGGATGCCTATATTAAGGAACCTGCCCGTAAAGGCTGGGAATACGGGGAGAATCTCTGGAAAAAATGATTTAATAGCTTCCTGTACATTCACAGGGATCGCTTTAAAGTCCATAAGTTTATGTTCATCTTATTAATAATCAAATACCTGAGATCTGAGAGGAGACACTAACCTATGAAAGAGCAAAACAAACGAATGGTGTCCAGACGAAAATTCCTGGGCACTGCTGCAACAGCTGCAGCTTTCACATTTGTCCCTAAGAATGTATTGGGGAAGCAATTCGGATCTGTCGCTCCCGGTGATAAGATCAGAATGGCACATATCGGATGCGGCATGCAGGGATTCGCTGAGCTTGGTCCGTTCATGAATTGTCCAGATCTTCAGATAGCAGCAGTCTGTGACCCTGAAACAGACGGGAGAAACTATCTGAACTTTGGAAACGGCACAAATGTTCCGACAGGAACGCTGAATACTATCAGAAACTATCTGAGTAATCCCACCTGGAGAGAAGGAATTAAATATGTTCCGGGCGGCCGCATGGTGATGAAAGAGGTAATTGAAACTTTCTATGCGAACCAGAGGGCCAACGATAAGTTTAAAGCAGTCAATGCTTACAACGACTTCAGGGAATTGCTCGAAAAAGAGGAAATTGACGCAGTGAAGATCATGACACCCGATCACCTTCATGCTGCAATTGCCATCGCGGCAATGAAAAAAGGCAAACATGTTATTGTCCATAAGCCTCTGGCAAACAGGTTGTACGAATCGGACCTTGTTATCAAAACTGCAAAGGAAACAGGAGTCGCAACTTACTTCATGCCCTATAACAGTTACAGATCCAGCGAGGAAATCAAAAAAATGGTCGCAGACGGGACTATAGGTACATTAAAGGAAGTCCACGAATGGTCAGCCAGGCCAATGTGGACACAAAACACTGAAATGCCGGTGAATCTGCCTCCTGTTCCTGAAGGATTCGACTGGCAGATGTGGCTGGGTCCGGTTCCCGACCGCCCGTACAGCCCTGACTATACCCACACACTTTTCAGAGGATGGTATGATTTCGGCGGCGGATCGTTTGCTGATATGGGTCATTACACTATGTGGACTGTCTGCGATGCCTGGGACCTTGATGTTCCGGCCTGGGCTGATGGCTTTGGCAGCAAGGCATGCAGGACTTTGAATTTCGCAACAGGTGCTATCAGAAATGACTTTTCATTTCCTCTTGCAGAATCGATACGTGTGCATTATAATGCTAAAGGATCCCGGGGACCGATTGATGTATACTGGCATGATGGCGGAATGAGGCCCCCTGCAATTCCTGAGCTGGAGGAAGATAAAAAACTGATGGGCAACACAGGGATCCTGTATATTGGTGACAAAGGCAAGATTCTCGACGGAAGATTATTGCCTGAAAGCAAAATGAAAACCTATATGGGGGACAAATACACGCCTCCAGTAGAACGCCAGAGAGGTGCACCCCAGGGACCACCACCAGCTGCCGGTCAGGCAGCCCAGGCAGGTCCGAGGATCGGTCAGCTCCCTCCAAAATTTGAGGAGTGGATAGCAGCATGCAGGGGCGGATCGAAAAACACACCGGCCAACTTCGCCTCCGCAGAAGCCCTTTCCACGATGATAAACCTTGGAATTGTGGCTGTCAGGGCCGGCACCAGAATTGAGTTTGACAGAGTTACACGGCAAATAACAAATAATCCCGAAGCAAACAAGTTGCTTACCCGCGAATACAGAAAGGGCTGGGAACTGTAACTTTGTTAAAGTGCGAGTGAGAGTGTGGGTCTTCCACCAACGGTGAAGCTTCAGCGTTGGCTGGCTCACACTCTCACTTACATGCTATTTCAGCTCTCCCGATGGATAAAAGCTGCAGGCAGAGTATTGATTATTATTTCCTACAGTGGAGTTCCATGACCATATACTGCTCCTGCAGATGAGTACATAGAACATTTGCTTTCATGATTCTTTTCAGGAAATTTTCCATCGAAATCCAGAAAGAATTGAAAATAAAAGAATTCAGGCAGGGGGAAAAATGAAACAGGTAATGTAACAGAATCTTTACAATTTGCACACAGAGATTCCAGTAAAATAATTTAGCTTTATTTTCCTGAAAGACAGGGCCGTCTCAGCAGGAAGATACTTAGTTTACTAAATTATAATTATATGAACAGAATGCGCTTGGTTGATGTATTTGCTCCGAAATACCATTCATTGGTTCCTTCTATTGAAAACAATGCTGAAAATCTCGTTTTAGCCGCTGAACAACTTGAGATTTTAATACAAACAGATGATCGGCAGAAACAATCAGAAATAATTCTCAGGCTGAATGAACTTCAGACATTATCAGATTCCCTGACAGGTGATACTTATTCTTTGTTAAGGTCGCTGATTATTGTTCCATTTGACAAGGAAGACATAAATGAACTTGTCAATCAGATTAATGATTTGCTGGAATCTATTAACAATATTGGCAGGATGTTGTATTCGAGCAGAATTGAAGTAAAATATCTTATTTTTAACGAACTAGCCGGTATCATAACCCAGGCCTCGAAAGAATTAACTGTCTGTTGCAGATATTTCCGTAATACCGGTAGTAACAAAAGGGAAATAACCTCGTGTTGTGACAATCTAAGCAACTATGAAAAAAAGGCAAATGAAATATTCTATTCCGGTATACTTGACCTTATAGTTAATAATGAAGAAATGGCTTCATTAACAAAGGTAAAGAAGATTATGGAGATGTTTATGAATTGTATTCATCAGACCAGTCTGGTTACGAAAGTAATTAAAGCAATAATAGTCAAGTTTATGTAAAATTGATTATTTCTTACATTCGTTATAAGCATCTGAAAAACAAAATCTGTTGACAATACATTTTTGTCCGGGAACAGAATTCCTGATAAAGATAATTTAATGATATGAAAACGATCGTGGTTTATTATTCCAGAAAAGGCAGTAACCAATATCTTGCCCGGAAAATTGCAGGAAGCCTGTTCTGTGATATTGAAAAAATAAGACCAAGGCTGAACCTCTTCCTTTTGTTCTTATTGAAGATACATTTGGGTATTCGGCCGCTGAAGCACAGGATCAAGGAATATGAAAGGATTATCCTATGCGGACCGATATGGATGGGCAGGTTTATTCCTCCGTTGCGAAGTTTTGTAAGTAAGTATATACAAGAAATAAACCAGCTGGTTTTTGTGACCTGTTGCGGCAGTACATATGAAAAGAAAGATGAAAAATTCGGACATGGATTAGTTTTTAAGGAGGTGGAAGGGATGTTAAAAGGCAAGTGCACTTTATGCCAGGCTTTTCCGATTGTTCTTGTCCTGCCTGATGATCAGAAAGAAGATACGGAAGCTTTTATGAAAACACACCTGAATGATGATAATTTTAAGGGTGAGATAGAAGTTCAATTTGAAAGTTTTATAAGTACTCTGAAGGATGGAATTAATTAAAAAGAATTATGAATAAGGAAATTAATCCATTTCCCGGCTGTCCTGCGCTTGACGGCTATCACTGCCAGACCAACTCACTGGCAAAGATATTTCACTTTCATAATAGTCCCCTGACAGAAGATATGCTTCTGGGTCTTGGTTCAGGAATGGGATTCATCTACTGGAAGATGAAAATGGGAACAGAAGACAGTATTTTTATCGGGGGAAGGGGTAATAATAAAGGCTTCTTTAATGATATCGGTCAGAGGACAGGAGTAAAGATAAGGGCCATTTCAACCGGAAGCTTAAAAAAAGCACAAGAATCCCTGATCGCCAAGCTGCTTAAAGAAGAGCCTGTGATGCTTTTCGGGGATATGGGTTTTCTGCCATGGTTTGAGTTTCCGGAGGAGTATCATTTCGGAGGACATACTTTTATTGTCTGCGGATTTGATGGAATAAATAGTGTACTCTGCTCTGATATAGACGCCCGGGCTGCCGGCCTCAAAAAAGGATTCTATCATGCGATCACTCTTGAACAATTAAGCAAAGCCAGAGGTTCTAAGTTCAAACCCTTCCCACCTGGCAATACATATTTAGAGTTTGATTTCAGCGGTTTTCACCAGCCGGGAGCTGAGGATATATATTCTGCAATGAAGCAGACTATAGATTCACAAATGAATCCACCCATAAGAAATATCGGAATCAGGGGAATAGCACATGCCTCGAAGGAACTGATGAAGTGGCCTGAGTTATTCAGCGACCATGAGTTGAGAATGAACCTATTCAGCCTGTACATCTATATTGAGGTCGGAGGAACCGGAGGAGGCTGTTTCCGATATATGTATTCAAGGTTTCTTGCTGAATCAGCAAAACTCACCGGGAATGAAAAGTTACTCGGGCCGTCAGAAAAATTCAGGAAATCAGGCGACTTATTTTCTACAATAGGACAATTGTTTGCAGATGCGGAAACAGCTGATGATCTCAAAGAGAAGATTCACCGTGCAAGTGTTAATTTCAGTGAGATCCAGAGCATTGAGAGCGATGCCTTCAATCAATTATCAGGTGCGGTAAACTGATTAATGTTTTTGTAACAAAATATTATCAGGAAGTACATAATAGAAGTCATTCAGATTCTGTTTTTAGTTGACCTGAGAGGATATTAAACTAAACCCAGATATGAAACCTAACCTACTTATTGTTGTATTTATCTTAGCTGCATTTTTAATTCATTTCAGGCTGAATGCCCAGGAGAATAATAACCCGATACAGACTGTAGTTCCCTTTCTTACAATCGTTCCGGATTCCAGAGCGGGAGCAATGGGCGATGTTGGTGTGGCCACTTTACCCGATTGTTTCAGCATGTTCTGGAATCCTGCCAAATTTACATTCATCACCGGGAATGGAGGGATTGGAATTTCATATACTCCTTGGCTTAGAGCTCTAAATCCTGATATTAACATAGCATATCTTTCAGGTTATAAGAGATTTGATAAGAAACAGGTGACAGCTGCGAGTTTTAAATATTCTTCTCTGGGGGCAATACCATTCACGGATGACGTTGGAAATATTGAAAGGACCTTCACTCCAACCGAATTTGCAATTGTAAATCGTCAGCCAAATGTTTACCAGTAAAGATATAAATTTAAGGTGTGGTTTTTAAATTAATGTTTACCACTAAACCACACTTAAAAATGGAAGAAAAGAGCAAAAAACAGAGTGCAGAACAAGTCGTAAAAGAGATCAAAAGACGGACCCGTCGAACTTTCACTGCTGAGGAAAAGATTAAGATCGTTCTTGAAGGTATGCGTGGTGAAGATACCATCGCAGCAATCTGCCGGAAATATGCCATTCACACTAACAATTACTTCAAATGGAGCAAGGAGTTTATCGAAGCTGGCAAGCGCAGATTAAGCGGCGACACGCTTCGTGAAGCAACCAGGGATGAAGTAACAGAGCTTCGAAGAATGAATGATCTCCTGAAGCGTGAACTTGGCGAGTTATACATAGACAACAAGGAGTTAAAAAAAACCTTGACTGGCTTAGAGTCAGAAGAATCGTAAAAAACAAGAAGTATATGCGGTTCACTCAAGAGGAAAAATATGAGATCATCCGTCTGGTGGATGGGTCTGATCTAAGCGCTAACAGGACTTTACAGGAACTGGGAATACACAAACGCACATTCTACAACTGGTACCGAAGGTATCTTGAGGGGGGCTTTGACGGCCTGGCAACAAAAGCCAAAGGCCGTCAATACCCTCATCAAGATACCGCTTGTACCAGTTATAGAAGGTTTTCTTATGAATGCCTAATTCCTTTAAAGTACGGCTGGCGCTCAGATCAGAGTTATCTACAAGATTAATAATCTCGATCTTTTCATCCTGGCTTAGTCTCATATACTTCTTAAGTTTTATAATTCTTCGGACTCTAAGCCAGTCAAGGTTTTTTTTAGCTCCTTGTTTTCAATGTACATTTCGCCGAGCTCACGCTTAAGCAGATCGTTCATCCTGCGAAGATCTGCCACTTCATCCCGGGTGGCTTCACGAAGGGTATCGCCGCTTAGCCTTCGCTTCCCTGCTTCGATGAACTCTTTACTCCACTTGAAGTAGTTATTCTGATGGATAGCATATTTACGGCATATAGCAGCGATGGTGTCTTCGCCTCGCATGCCTTCAAGTACGATCTTGATTTTTTCTTCAGCTGTAAATTTACGGCGGGTCCGCCTTTTAATCTCTTTTACGATTTGTGTAGCACTCTTTTTCTGGTTGTTTTCTTCCATTTTATTGTGTGGTTAATGTTAAAAACCACACCTTAAATTTATGATATTACTGGTAAACATTTGGCTGACGATTTGCATTATGCAAACCTTGGAAAACTCTTCTCCAGGCTAAAGATGGGCAAGGCAGACGGATCGTATCTCAGAGAGATATCAAAAATAGAGAGGCAGGATCTTCTGATAATCGATGACTTCGGCCTTGTGCCAATCGATAATCAGAGCCGCTCAGCACTGATGGAAATTGTGGAAGACCGTCATAAAAAGTCCTCAATGATTATAACTTCACAACTTCCTGTTAACTGCTGGCATGAAGTTATTTGGAGAAAAAACCATTGCAGACGCTATCCTCGACAGGATAGTTCATGATGCACACAGGATCGAGCTCAGGGGGGAATCTCTGAGAAAGACCAGGGAAAGACATAAAAATATGGAAATATTGAATTAAAAAAGATAAATTTGTATAACCACTTTTTACCGTGAGAAAGCTCTTTTTAAAGGACCAACTTCGATGTGGTCAATTTACTCCGGCGCCATGTGGTCAGATTAATCGGCGTATGCAATGTATTAATGGATTTTTCCGGATATTATTAAATCTAAGAATAATTGCAAATTTTTAGTGAGTATGAAGCACAAAATTCTCGTAATCGATGACGAACTAAGTATTCGTCTGCTCCTCGAAAATTTTCTTTCAAAGGATTATGACATAATCTGTAAAGGAGATGGTAATGAGGCTCTTGAGTGGCTTGAAGGAAATCAGCCGCACCTTATAATCTGTGATATCCAGATGCCTAACCAGAATGGATATGAATTTCTTGAAAAGGTCAGACAAAGAGGCTACACGAAGCATACCCCAGTAATAATGCTTTCAGCTCAGGATGCAAGCAAAGAAAGAATAAAATGCTACAGGCTCGGTGCCCAGGATTATCTTACCAAACCATTTAATCCGGAGGAGCTTGAAGAGATTGTGAAAAAGAACCTGTACCCTATTCATTATGCTGTAAAGTGGTAATAAATATACAGAAAATGGAAGAAATAAGGAATATTCTCTACATAGGCAGTTCGGCTGAAAACATAAGCAGGATAAGAGCATCGTCAGGTATTGCACTTACGATTGCTGAAAGTGCTCTACAGGCTGTCAGTTTACTGAAATCCGAAAGAAATATTTACTCTGTTATCTGTGAAGTGACAATACCGGGAGGCGATGGATTTCATATTCATGAATGGATAAGGGCGCATAGTAGTCTAAATGGTATCCCATTTATTCTGATATCTCCGGAATTCAGGGAAGAGCAGATGAGAAATGCCTTTGCAAGGCGTATTGACGATTATTATGTTGAACCTTTTCCAAAAACTGAAGACCTTGTAAGCAGGATCAGTTTCCTGTATTCATTCAGGATGAAATCAGAAAACTCATCATCCCAAACTCAGAAGCAATTGGTTTACAGAATGCCTGTCACAAAACGTCTTTTTGATATAGCAGTTGCAGGAGGTGCCATGCTTGTTCTTTCACCGCTTATCCTTCTCATAATGCTGGCGATCAGACTTGAATCAAAAGGCAGTGTCTATTATGTCTCAAAAAGAGTAGGCAGAAAAACATTTGATTTTTACAAGCTTAGGTCCATGCGTCAGGGATCTGATGCTGAACTAAATAAACTAGCAAAGGAAAAAAATCAGTATAAGACACGGTCCAGTCAGTCAGAAATCGATTTCTCAGTTCCTTGTCCGAAGTGCAGCGAACTGCGAGACGGGACAAAATGTTCACCTGTGCTTCACATTGATAACCATATCATCTGTGATTACTGGTACACTACCCAGAAAAGAGAAATTGCGAAAACGAAGTCAGCATATGTAAAAATAGTTGACGACCCCCGTATTACCTGGGTAGGTATGATTATCAGGAATACAAGTATAGATGAACTCCCCCAGCTTATTAACGTTCTGAAAGGCGATATGTCGATAGTTGGAAACAGACCATTGCCTGTCTATGAAGCTGAACTGCTTACAATAGATGCCATGTCAAAAAGATTTCTTGCCCCGGCCGGTATTACAGGTCTGTGGCAGGTAGAATTGAGAGGACGTGGTGGTAATATGTCAGAAGATGAACGAAAAAAGCTTGACAATGAGTATGCAGATCATTTTACCGGGGACAGATACTCTTTCTGGTATGATATTAAACTTATACTCAGAACATTCCCGGCACTATTTCAAAAAGACTCAGTATAATTAATATTCAATTTACAGAATATGCGTCCATTAATAATCTTTCTGTTACTTCTGTTAAGTGGCCTGCTACCTGCAAACGGGCAGGGTTCTAAGATACAGGATGTATCTCCGGATGATTTTGAAATTGTACTTCCGCCACTAAGTGTTCTAATCGATTCTGCAACCATACATAATCCAATGATAAAATTCCGTGAACATGAAGTAAACGCAAAAGCTTCAAACCTGCAATCACAAAAGAATTACTGGATCCGGAATCTTGGTGTCCAGGCTGATATGAGGTATGGAACATTTGACATCTTCACTTCAAATGCCACTGACGGACAGAATCCTTATATATATGCATCAAGGAGCAATCAACTGAATTATGGTGTGGGAGCTTTCATAAAATTCCCTTTTTATGATTTCGTGAACAGGAAAAACCAGATCAAACAGGCAACATCTGAACTCGGTCAGGCTGCCAGTATGGCGGATGCTCAACTCAGTGAACTCCGGCAATCAATTATCACACATTACAATGACGTACTTCTTAAACAAAAGATGCTGAAGATAAAATCACGAAGCCTGGGCAATGCCAGAATTAATATGGAAATGGTGGAAGCTGAATTTACGAACGGGCATGTAACTGTAAGCGAATATGCACGTATATCAGAGATTGCATCATCAGCTGAAGCCGATTTTGAATCTGCGAAGAGTGAACTGATAACCTCGCTGATGATCCTTGAAGAAATGGTAGGTTTTAAAATTAATGTTAGCAACAATTCAGGGAAATGATAAGTATAATAGATATCATACGACTGGTTCGAAAGCATATCGTACTTCTGGTGGTTTTTCCTCTCCTGCTGGCAGGTATGGTTGCATTTATAACCAGAAAGCCAACATTCTCCTATGCCTCACAGACAACCCTCTACACAGGACTCGCAACAGGGTTGTCGGTGGAAATGAATAAAACTTTCAACTTTGCAGCTACAAATACCGCTTTTGATAACCTGATAAATATTATCAAGTCACGCGAAACTCAGAATGAAGTGGCGATAAGGTTGCTGAGCCGTCATCTGATGATGACTGATTATAATCCCAAGTACATTTCCTTAAAGTCTTTCAATAAGCTTAAGGAGATCACCCCCCTGTATATACACAGTCTTGTTGCCAACAGAAACATTGGCGATGGTTCCCTCTCTGATTCAAGTGCCTATGAACTTACAGTTAAAAACCTCACCGGCCTTATGCACAGCAGTGATACTAATTTCGTTTACAAGCTGCTTAATTATACACATCCGCATTATTCTGTCAGTGCAATTTCATCCATCAGGGTCCAGAGGATATTCAGCAGCGACCTTCTTAAAATGGATTACCAGGCTGATGATCCCGGAATATGTCAGCAGACTCTTGAAATTATGAATGAGGTATGTATCAGAAACTTCAAACATATTAAAGAAAACCGGTCGGATGCGATTGTAAAATATTTTGAAACCGAACTCTCAATGGCAGCAGCAAAGCTCAAAAAAGCTGAAGATAAGCTTCTGGCCTTTAATATGGAAAATAATATAATTAACTATTATGAGCAAAGTAAGGCTGTTGCAATGGTTAAGGAAGAAATGGGGTCCGAATATAAAAACAAAATAGTCGAAATTGCCGGTCTGGAAGCTTCAATAAAACGGATTGAGGAGAAACTTACCGCACAGCAGCAGATACAGATAAAGAGTGCTGATGTGCTCGAAAAAAAGAACAGGCTGGGTGAGATCAGTTATCAGATAGCCGCAGCAGAATCAAGGCTTTCGTCCGATGAAGCTGATATCCGGAAGCTGGTAGATTTAAAACTGACGGCAGAGAATCTGAAGGAAGAGATAAAGAAGGATGTCAACCAGCTTTTTATTTATGGAAACACTATTGAAGGTCTACCGGTTAAAGATATTCTTACTGAATGGCTCAATAAAACAATTGATTTTGAAGATGCAAAGGCGAGCCTTCAGGTAATGTCAGAAAACTACAATGAGTTTCTCCGGCAATATGAGATTTATGCTCCGGCGGGAGCCAATCTGAAGAGGATTGAAAGAGAAATATCAGTTTCGGAAAGTGAATATCTTGAGATACTTCATGGACTGAACCTTGCCAACCTTAGGTTACAGGATAATGAGTTTTCATCTAATATTAAAGCTGTTGATCCCCCGTATTATCCTCTTAATCCAATACCCACAAAACGGAAACTGCTTGTGCTGGCTGCAGCATTGGCCGGTCTGGCAATAGTTTTGTCAGCAATATTTGCAATGGAATATTTCGATGAAACACTTAAGAATCCGTTAAAAGCTGCACATACATTAAAAATTCCGTTCCTAGGTGTCATTCCAAAATTCCTACTGAATGTGGGAACAGTCAATTTTACATTTATTGTTAACAGGCTTCTTGAACTTACAATCCAGAATGCAGATCTGTATCTGAAGAGCACCGGTAAAAGAAATAACACCTGTACCTTTATTATCTTCAGCACAATGAATAATGAAGGTAAAACAACAATAGCTGGTAATCTTGCCGGCAAGCTGCTACGTCAGGGCAGGAGTATTCTTATGTTAAGCTATTCTCATGAATCACTTGAGAAATTCGAAGTAATTCAGATGAACAGTCCCAAAGCTGAATTACCGGTTTCTCTGGCCGGAAAGATAAGAAGAATAAGACAGTTTCCTTTCCTTAGCAGGCTCCTCGGTTATCCTGATCCAAGGGTGGATTATGGAAGCCTCTTCCTCAGTGATTCTGAATCATATCTTGGTAATGACCACTACTTTACTTACAAGGTTGATGATAAGTTTTACAATGTAAAGGACTATAAGGAAATCCTGGAACAAAATAATATCACCTTACAGTATATTCCTGATTATGTGCTGATTGAAATTCCACCGGTATTGTATTATCCATACCCTGCCAGCCTGATTTCTGCTGCTGACATACCACTGCTGGTAGTAAGGTCAAACAGGAACTGGTCAGTGGCTGACCAATCAGTTCTTGATGCCCTTGAAAAAGTCGCTCAGAATAAGATCCATTTTATTCTTAACGGAGTTGAACTACTTGCTGTTGAATCTGTTATGGGTGAACTACCAAAAGAGAGAAGCATATTGAGGCGTAAAATGAAGAATTTCTTCAGGTTTCAGTTTTTTTCTGAAAGTCAAATATAATCTGCAGAGCTTTTGGAAAAAACAATTAAAAAAATAGTAAGTGAGGATAACTTTCTCTCCCTTGCAGGGAATATGGCAATCGCCATCTTCGGATTTGCAGGATTTGCCCTCCTGGCAAGGAGTTTTCCCGTGGATCAGTTCGGAGAGTATGTGTTGTTCATATCATCGGGCACCTTTATTGAGATGTTCCGGTTCGGGATCACCAACACTGCAGTAGTACGTTATCTATCCGGAACAGAGGGCCATGACAGGATGAAATTCATCGGATCAAACGGGCTTATAGGATTGGTTGCAACGATACTCATAGCTGTTACTCTTATCGTTTCCCGGTACTTCTTTGAAGAACCCATAAGAAAAGCCGGCTATGAATTGTTCTTTGTCTGGTATCCGCTCCTTGCATTTATCACGCTGCCTTTCAATACTGCGCTTGTTATAATGCAGGCCGATCAGAAGTTTGGTAAGATATTACTGGTTAGAGTGATAAACAGTGTAGGATTTTTTCTGATTCTGGCATTTCATTTTTTCATCGCCAGAATGACATTAATGCAACTAATTATTGCTATGCTTGCCATCAATTCAATAACCTCCTTGGTTTGCATGGTTATGCGCTGGGATGGACTCAGACACATACCAAAAGCAACCAGGGAAACAACAAAAATTCTTCTCGATTTCGGAAAATACACCACTTTTACCCTGATCTGGACAAATATGCTCAGAAGTGCAGATACTCTTATAATCAGTCTTAGTCCTTTAGGACCTGCCGCAGTCGCTCTATACAGCATCCCGATGAAACTTACAGAGTTACAGATGATCCCGCTCCGCAGTTTTGCCGCTACTGCATTTCCCAAAATGTCAAAAGCAAGCATTCAGGGCAAAACTGATGAGATCAAATCGGTATTCTATAACTATTCCGGTGCTATGACATACCTGTTTATTTTTATAAGCTTCTGCACCTTCATACTGGCTGATTTTTTTGTCCTTGTATTAGGAGGACCACAGTATATCGGTACAGATCCAATGACCGGAGTCAATACTGCCAACATTGTAAGAGTGTTTTCACTTTACGGCCTGCTGCTTCCTCTCGACAGAATGACAGGCGTGGGTCTTGACAGTATTAATAAACCTGACAAAAACCTTATTAAGGTATTTTTTATGGTCATTGCCAATGTTATAGGCGATCTGGTTGCAGTATTTATATTTAAATCTCTGCTGGCTGTGGCTGTTGCTTCTGTAATATTCACCCTGCTCGGGGTTATGATCGGATTCTATTTTCTTGACAGGGAATTACATATATCACATTATAAGATATTTTCATCAGGACTTGATTTTTACAGAAATGTATTTAGTAAATTACAAGTCCAACTGTCTGCAAAAAAGCGGTAATATTCATTTATTGAATTACAAGTAATATGGATGCACATCAACCAATAGTAATAGTAGTTGCCTGTGATAATCATTATATGCCTCTTCTAGCCGGATTGGTGAAATCCATAGAGGTTAACCACAGAACTGAGGAGCATATCCATTTCTTCATTCTTGATGATGGTATTTCAGTGAAGAACAGATCAAAACTTACAAGATCTGTAAGTCCGCACATGTTTACATTCCACTGGCTTTTAAAAGACCAGGTTATACCTGAAGGGATGAGTATTCCTTACGACAACAGCTCATATCCGTTGATTATACATATGAGGATGTTCATCCCCTATTTCATTCCAGTTGGTTATGAGAAAGTCATTTATATGGATGTTGACATGATAGTAAATGATGATATCTCGAAGTTATGGCATACCGATCTCGGAGGGTATATTATCGGGGCAGTTTTAGATGTAAGAATCAGAGAATTCGGGAGCTCTTCGGCTGTGAGAAACTACAAAGAGCTGGGATTCGATGCATCCACAAGGTATTTCAACACAGGATTGCTGCTGATGAATACTAAAAAATGGAGGGAGCAGGACCTGACACCTGCGATATTCAGATGTATTGAAGAAAACCGTCAGTATGCCAATTATCCCGATCAGTATGGCCTTAATGTGGTTTTTGCAAACAAATGGCTCGAACTCAATACAAGATGGAGCTGGTCGGCAGAGGAATGGGTCCCTGATGCATCTCTTATCCATTTTATCTGGAGGAAGCCTATTTATAAAACCTATAAGTTCGATAAAAGATACCAGGAGATGTACTTCAGTTACCTGGAACTTACAGCATGGAAGGGCTTTGTTCCTATAAGTGAATTCAGAAGACTAGTGAAAAAAAGCATGAATAAGATTCTGAAACTTCCACTCCTTTTAAAAAGAAAGTAACATTTCATAATTTAAAAAAATAGCAATAAAATGATAGATTTTCGCTTGCCCGGCTGGCTCAGAGCATTGATGAAGAAGTTTTCCGACTTTAATAAACTTTCTGCTGCTGATATTGCGGATCTCAGGAAACGATTAGAGAAATTTGATGTTTCTGACCCCCTGGTCTCTATAGTTATTTCTGCCTGGAATGAAGAAGAGAATATTGCTAAAACAATTGCTTCGCTGGCATACAATGAATATGATTTCCCATGTGAACTGTATGTTATAAACAATAATTCAACAGATAAAACCCAGTCTGTTCTTGATAATATTGGCGTCAGGTCAATATTGGAAACAAACCAGGGGATTGCACCCGCCAGGAGACGAGGTTTGCTGGAAGCCCGCGGAAAATACCATTTGTGCTGCGACAGTGATACAGCATATCCCCCATACTGGATCAAAACCATGACCAAAGCATTATCAGATAATGAGAAGAAAGGTGTGGCATGCATCTATGGTTCATATTCATTCATCCCTTCTGAGGGACAAAGCAGGTTTATGATGGCACTTTATGAAACAGCGACAAGCTTAATGAAATCACTTAAATCGAAAAAGACTGAGGCACGAAGGGTAATGGGTTTCAGTTTTGGTTTTATCAAGAGCATCGGACTAGAGGCTAATGGTTTCATTATGGATAAACCCCGCAAGTTCAGAAATGAATTGGGAAGCGCTGACTATGTAACTAACAGTGAAGATGGGATGATGGCATCCTCTATAAAAAAGGCAGGTTACAAGATCATGTATGTTAACAACAGAAGATCAAGAGTATGGACCAGCGATCGCAGGCTCGTAATGGATGGAGGTCTTTTGAATGGTATAAAGCTCCGGCTTATAAAAGTTATAAACAGGAAGCGGTTCGATCAGATTGTAAAACCTAAGTAAGATATTCTTCAAACCATAAGCATGAATCCGCAAAGTCCATTTGATATTGCAACTGGTTCTGACAGGCTTTCTAAGCCTGGATATATTGTCATGATGCTGTCAGTGATATTTGTTTCAGCTCTTATTATCAGCAAAATGGGAATTATCGGATTGGCAGCGTTATGTGTACTTCCAATTCTTTCAGGGTGGATGTATTTTCTTTTCAAATACCCAATAACTGGCTTATATACAGCTGTTATTTATTCATTTGTTTATCTGGGTCTGGGCAAATACATTTCCGGTATCCAGTTCGGACTATTTTTTGATGCCATTCTGATAATAACCTATATAGCGCTTATTTTCAATAAGTTCAGGGAGAGAGTTGACTGGTCTCCTGTAAAAAGGGATATAACTTACCTTTCTGCTATCTGGTTCGCATATTTGGTATTTCAAATTTTTAATCCTGAGGCACAAAGCCTGGGTGCATGGTCTTCAGGAAGAGGACTGGGGTTATATATGATACTGGCTGTACCACTTACTTTGCTTTTTATCAATACAAACAGAAAACTGGATGCTTTTTTTCTACTATGGGCAATCTTCTCACTGCTGGCAACATTAAAAGGCATTATGCAGGTCCGATTCGGAGCTGATCCGTTTGAACAGGCCTGGTTGAATGAGGGGAATTATAAAACACATGTGCTCTTCGGAAAACTCAGGGCTTTCTCGTTTATGAGCGATGCCGGACAGTTTGGTGCCAATCAGGGATATTCAGCTGTTATGGCAATTATTGTCGCTACAGCACAGAAAGAAATCCGCAGGAAAATATTTTTTATTGTAGTGGGAGTGCTTGCACTCTATGGTCTTTTCATCTCCGGTACCAGGGGAGCTCTCAGTGTCCCTCTGGTGGGATTTACAACCTATTTTATTCTGAAAAAGAACTTATGGGTCACAACAGCAGGATTTATCCTTATTATAACAGTTTTTATTTTTTTCAAATTCACAACAATAGGTCAGGGTAATTCAAATATCCGCAGGATGCGAACAGCATTTGATCCAAATGATATCTCATTACAGGTTCGTCTTGCTAACCAGCGGTTATTAAAGAACTATATGGCTACACGACCCTTCGGAGGAGGACTTGGGCACGGTGGAGTAAAGGCTCAGAGATTTCTCCCTAATGCTTACCTTTCACATGTGCCGACAGACAGTGGCTACGTACTGGTTTGGGTTGAACTGGGTATTGTTGGGCTGGTATTCCTTCTGTTCATTTTTTTCTATGTACTGATTAAATCATCATTAAGGATAATGTTCAGGATCAGGGATCCGGAACTGAAGATCAAAATGGCTGCCCTGGCTTCAGGAATGGCAGGTATAATGGTTGCAAATTATGGTAATGCAGTTTATAGTCAGAATCCGACTTTCATACTTATGATAGTGTCCATGGCAATTCTGATGAGTTCTGAAGTGTTCGACAGCAAAACGGAAGAACAAAATGACCAAAAGACCATGGTTGAATTCAAAAGCGTGTAAATGTATTGTCTATTATATTACTATTAATACCAGATTATGAAAGGGAAGGATTTTATATTCACCGGACTACAGCCCTGGGATATTCCCATAGGTTCAAATGCCATCGACATCGCCCGTGAGGTTTCGAAAGACAACCGTGTACTTTATTTTAATACTCCTTTAGACTTTATTGAATCATTCAGAAATAAGCCTAAACCGGAAACAAAGCAAAGGCTTGAGGTTATAAAAAAAAAAGTACTTTAAGGCAAATATCTGATACTCTGTGGATTGTTGATTTCCCGTTTTCAGTATGGCCGGTGAATGCTTTGCCTGACGGAATATTATTTGACTTTTTCAACAGACTTAATAACCGGAAGATATTTAATTATGTAAAAAAAGTGGCAGATGAACTTGGATTTAAAGACTTTATACATTTCATCGACAACGATATTTACCGGAGTTTTTACTCCGGGGATTATCTTGCTGCCTCACTGACAGTATATTACAGAAGAGATAACCTTCTTCCGATGTATTACTGGAGGAAACATGCACCACGACTCGAGCCTGAACTCATCGGTAAATGTGATCTGGTAGTATGTAATTCACCCCAATTGGCAGGATTTGCATCATCCTTCAACCCGAAAAGTTTTGATGTAGGGCAGGGAGTTGATCTCTCGGCCTATGATACTACCATAAGCCATTCAGTACCCGAAGCAATGATGAATATTCCTGAACCAAGAATCGGCTATATAGGTGATATTAACAGTACAAGACTTGATGCAAACCTGATCTTTGAACTTGCAAAAAGCAGACCTCAGTACTCTTTTGTTATGACAGGAAGGGAAGACAAGCTTTTTGCATCTCATGAGCTGCATTCACTGAAAAATGTTCATTTTACCGGAAGCATTCCGAAAAGTTCAGTCCCGGAATACATGGCAGCGCTGCAGGTTTGTCTTAACCCTCAGCTTGTTAATGAGATAACTATTGGCAATTATCCACGTAAAGTCGATGAATACCTCGCAATGGGCAAACCTGTTGTAGCAACAAAAACAGGTACGATGGAACTCTTCAGGGATCATTGTTATCTCTGTTCCTCTATTGCAGAATATCAGGAAGCTGTTGATAAAGCTCTGAGCGAAAACAGTGAGGAGAAGACCCGTCAGCGAATACTGTTTGCCCAGACACACACCTGGAAAAACAACGTAAGTAACATTTATAACTGTCTTATCAAGTAATCAGTTAATTCAAGAAATATGCATTACAGAAATGTGGCTGATATTAACAAAATTATACTTAGAAGATTAAGTATCCTGCCCCGCGATTTTGACCTCATTGTTGGTGTTCCCCGCAGCGGTATGCTTCCGGCCAATCTGCTTGCACTCTATCTTAACAGACCTTATACTGATATCCATTCCTTCATCAATGGTCATATTTATAAAGCCGGGGCAAGGGGTAGTTTTTTCGACATTAAGGATTTCAGAAAAGTACTGGTTGTTGATGACAGTGTAAGTTCCGGAGCTGCGATGAATGAGGTAAAGGAAAAACTCAGGAGCTATTCCTCCTCATTCGATATAAGTTATTGCGCAATCTATATGACACCAGGAAAGGAAAAAACTGTAGATTACTTTTTTGAGACTGTACCAATACCCAGGTACTTCCAGTGGAATATACTCAACCATTCATCCCTCGAAAAAGCCTGTTTTGATATTGATGGTGTTTTATGCGAAGATCCCGCACCTGATGAGAATGATGACGGGGAAAAATATATAAATTTTCTCCTTAATGCCCGGCCACTTTTTATACCCGGAGTCAGAATTGGTACACTGGTGACTTCCAGGCTTGAAAAATACAGGAAAGAGACAGAGTCATGGCTTAAGGCCAACAATGTGAAGTACAATGATCTTGTAATGCTCGATCTTCCCGATATGGCCGCCCGTCAGAAGGCAAACAGTCATGCACAGCATAAGGCAAAAGCTTATATGTCAAAACCCTATATTCTTTTTTTTGAGAGCGATCTGTCACAGGCTGTTGAGATAAACAGAATATCAAAAAAGCCAGTTTTATGCATTGAGAATTTTGAGATGATTTTTGATTCGGAATCAGTATTCTATAATATGAAAAGTGGAAAATACTTTCCCCGTCTCAGAAATTTTGCTCTGAAAGTAAGAGATACGATCCGTAAAAGGAGAAATGTTAAAAAATGATCTGATATGCAGATAATAAATATTATACAAATAGTATTTCTCCTTGCTCTTGGCCAGGCAACCTTATATATATTCGTTTTTGCTTTTGCCGGATTATTCTATAAACAGCCCCCCTACCCTGCAGTAACCCGTTTCAGGAAAATTGCTGTGATGATACCCGGTTACAAAGAGGATGAAGTTATCATAGAAGTTGCGAAAGATGCTCTTCTTCAGGATTATCCACCGGAATATTATGATGTTGTAATAATAGCCGATTCATTTAAGAACGACACCCTGGTTAAATTGAGGGCACTTCCTCTGAAAGTAATTGAAGTTGTATTTGAAAAGAGTACCAAAGCTAAAGCCCTTAACAAGGCAATGGAGCAACTTCCGGAGGATTATGAGATAGCCCTGGTGCTCGATGCCGACAATCTCATGGAGCGAGGTTTTCTTGGGAAGATTAATGCTCTTTTTGAAAAGGATTTTCAGGTTGTCCAGGGTCACAGGGTGGCTAAGAATATGAACAATTCTATGGCTGTTCTTGATGCTGCAAGCGAAGAGATTAATAATCATATCTTCAGGAAGGGACACCGTGTTCTGGGACTTTCATCAGCAATTATCGGGTCAGGCATGGCATTCCGGTACAGGTTCTTCAAAGAACTGATGTCAGATGTAAAAGCTGTTGGAGGAATTGACAAGGAGCTTGAACTTAAAATGCTGAAAGACGGGTATAAAATAGAATTCCTTGATGATGCCTGTGTTCTTGATGAAAAGGTGCAACAGGCTGAAGTATTCCATAATCAGAGAAAACGTTGGTTGTCAGCCCAGATAATATACTTCAGGAAGTCATTCTCTGACTCTTTGAAAGAACTCATAATTAGTGGGAATATTGACTATTTTGATAAATCACTTCAGATGATCCAGCCTCCAAGGGTTTTGCTGCTTGGATCTGTTATTCTCTTAACAGCTGTTTTTATAGTTTATAATTTATTGACTGATAACATTCTTACATTTAATTACTTGTGGTTATTATTATTTGTAACATGTGTCATGGTTTTTGTTTTCTCTGTGCCACGATCTTTCTATAATGCAACAACTCTAAAAGCTCTGGCTTCACTTCCGGGAGGTATGTGGTTAATGTTTAAGTCGTTATTAAAGGTCAAAGGTGCCAATAAACAATTCATTCATACAAGGCATACTTCATCAGGAAAATTAAAATGAGTGATATGAAAAAAATACGTGTGCTGGAAGCTATAAGACAGGGAAACATTGGCGGAGGAGAAACCCATGTTCTGGAGCTGGTCTCAAAAATTGACCGGTCCGTGTTTGAACCGGTTGTACTTAGTTTTACTTACGGCCCAATGGTTGACCAGTTAAGGGATCATGGCATAGATGTTCATGTGATTGAAACAGAAAGAGGATTCGACTGGAGAGTATGGAAAAGAGTGAAGCAACTTATTAAAGGACTCGATATTGATATTATTCATGCCCATGGCACAAGGGCAAATTCAAATCTTTTTTCCCCGGCTAAACAACTTAAACTGCCACTCATTTATACGGTTCATGGATGGTCCTTTCATCAGGATCAGAAACCTGTGGTAAAATTAATAAGGAAACTCTCTGAACGTTTTCTCACTTCGGTTTCCGATTCTGTAATCTGTGTATCAAATAGTAATCAGGCTGACGGAGTGAAAGGATGGAATATGAAAAGATCACTTGTTATTTACAACGGGATAAATACAGATAAGTTTAATCCTGACAACCATTACAGTGATATCAGAAAAGAATTTGGTATAGGAGAGAATAAAACACTAATTGTTTACATAGTCAGGATAACCACTCAGAAAGATCCCTTAACTCTCATAAGGGCTATGAAGATTATTCTTGAAAGAACAAAGGATGTCGTGCTTCTTATGGTTGGAGAAGGGGATCTTAAAGAGGAGGTCGTTAATATTGTTAAAGAAAGCCATTTAGAAGCAAATATTATCCTTGAGAATTTCAGACAGGATGTCCCTGCCATTCTCAAGGCGGCTGATATTTACTGTCTTCCATCATTATGGGAAGGTTTACCCATCGGTGTTCTTGAAGCCATGTCGATGGGAAAGGTTGTAGTTGCAACACATGTGGATGGTACCAGCGAGATAATATCAGAAGGTTTTAATGGAATTCTCTTTCCTGTTAAAGATGCGGGTAAATTTGCAGAAGCAATTCTTACTGTACATAATGACAAAGTACTGGCAAAAAGACTTTCAGAAAATGCAAGGAAAACAATATTGGAAAGATTCACAGTGGAAGGTATGGTTAGAGATATCGAAAAGCACTATAAGGATTTTTTAATAAAATGAGTATAATTCAAACGTCCTTCCCCCTGCCTTGCTCCGCCGAAGTCCCGAGTACTCGGGACGAAGGCGCAGGGGGAAGGCCGGGAAGGGGGTAATTGCAAGAATATGAGAAGATTAGATTATTTATTTGAGTTTTAACATAGTTATCGACCAATTACAGACTCTTTTATTTAATTGTCAACCGCACAACGCGTTATAATTCAATATTAGTACAATGCTTATGGTCATATTGGAAATTCTCTTCTGGTTACTGCTGTTCATAGTGTTTTATACATATGTCGGTTATGGAATAGTACTATACTTCATTGTCAGGGTCAGACGTTTATTGGGATTAAAGAGGAAAAGAATTGCAAATCCCGGATTCGAACCTGAAGTTACTCTTTTCATTGCGGCTTATAACGAAAAAGACTATGTCGAAATGAAAATGAAGAACTCACTGGAGCTTGACTATCCGGCTGAAAAACTTCATATAGTCTGGGTTACTGATGGATCTGATGACGGAACCCCCGATCTGCTTAAAAAATACCCTGAAGCGGAAGTCTACCACCTTCCTGACCGTAATGGTAAAATTGCAGCCATGAACAGGGGAATTAAGCTTGTAAAAACACCCTATGTGGTTTTCAGTGATGCAAATACAATGCTGGGCAGTTCTTCAATCCGGCGAATTGTCGACCTCTTCAGTGATGAGAAAGTTGGATGCGTATCAGGTGAAAAGAGGATATTTAATAAGGAAAAGGATGCTGCAGCAGGGGCAGGTGAAGGATTATACTGGAGGTATGAGTCAACACTAAAGAAATGGGATGCGGAACTGTATTCTGTTGTTGGTGCTGCAGGTGAACTCTTCGCCATTCGGACTGATCTTTACCGTGAGGTTGAAAAGGACACTCTACTTGATGATTTTGTAATATCTCTCAGAGTTGCCCAGGAGGGTTATACAATCCAGTATGATCCGGAAGCTTATGCAATGGAGACTGCATCAGCCAATGTAAAGGAAGAACTCAAAAGGAAGATCAGGATCTCTGCAGGAGGGATTCAGTCTGTTATCAGACTTAGATCCCTTCTGAATGTTTTCAGGTATGGTACCTTATCGTTTCAGTATATTTCTCACAGGGTACTGCGCTGGACCATCACTCCCATTTGTCTTCTGCTGCTCTTCCCTGCAGGTTTTTTTCTTGCAATAAATGAAGGATTGTTCAACCCCGGTTTGTACAGTATTCTCTTCTGGCTTCAGGTTATTTTCTATCTGTCAGCCCTGCTTGGCTGGTATCTTGAGAACAGGTTTATCCGCGTTAAACTTCTTTTTGTTCCATTTTATTTTTTCATTATGAATCTTTCTGTATTTCTCGGACTTAATCGTTATCTTAAAAGTTCCCAGTCAGTAAACTGGGAGCGAGCCAAACGGGGAAATTAAGGAGTACCTGGTTTTATGGATTTGTGTGATTTGATATATAACAATTTTAAATTCCTCAGTTAATCTGTTAATAGTCAATAGAATCATAAATACAACCTGAATTGCAGGTATTTTATTAATTTCGAAACAATAGCCGAATTATATCAGGGAAAACATTATTTTTGTAACAATCAGATCGCATCTACTTCTTTAAAAAAAGACTATGATATTTAATTGCTAAATGCCAGATGCCAGAAAAACCTTATGATTATAAATTATTGTATGAACTGACACTTGAGACAGGTAATGGTCTAAACCTGTACGAGATGATGAGAAGTTCCGTGACTTCATATCTTAAGGCACTGGATTGTCATACCGGTATAATTTTTATGACACAAACAGAGGAATTGGATGAATTCTCCTCGGAAATGATCTTTTCGAAACCATATGTACTGGTTACAAAAAGTGAATATGAAAAACTTAAAAGCCTTATTCCTGAAAAGTTTACATCCATAAGTCTTGAGGAATTCAGAAACCAAATGCCAATGCTTGGTATTACTGAGGGCGGAAATCATTATCATATAATAGATTTGCCTGAATTCGGGTTTCTTGTCCTGCTTAAAAACTCAGGTTTCCTCGGAAAGGATCTACTTGAATCCCTGAGGCCTGTAAATAATAAACTGGCAAAAGCCTCCTTGTTATGTATTAAAAATGAAAACCTTGAGGAAAGTGAACGAAGATACAGAACACTGCAGGATCTTCTTCCGCAGATGTTATGTCAAATCAATACGGATGGGATAGTGAAATATGCGAATAACTTTGCCCTTGAGAGAATGGGTTTAACTGAAGAGGAGCTTAAAAGTGGAGTAAGCGCTTTCTCGTTCTTTTCCGAAAACGACAGGCCTTTAGCAATTAAAAATCTTTCAGAAGCATTACAGACAGATAAATATCCGGTTCATGAATTCCGGTTAATTGCAAAAGACGGATCAAACTTCCCTGTTCTTATCTATACAAACAGACTTGTAAAGGATAATCAACCATATGGCGTTATAGCTATTATTGCAGATATTACAAATCTTAAGGAGCATGAGATCAGGTTGCAGATGAATCTGCAGCAGCAGGAGATACTTTCAGAGATTGCACTTGATATGAATAACCTGACCGATTTTAATACAAGGATTAATTCGGCCATTGAGAAAATCGGAATTCACACTGGTGTGAGCCGGGTTTATATATTTGAAGATTCTGAAGGAGGGCTTGTCACAAACAATACATATGAATGGTGTAATACTAATATTTCTCCACAGATAAATGAATTACAGCGAATACCTTATGAATTGATCCCTTCATGGAAGAAGTATCTGATGGAGGAAGGAAGGGTATATTCAGAAGATATTTTAGAACTTCCTGCTGACATAATAGAAATACTTGAACCTCAGGGGATTAAATCAATAATTGTATATCCCCTTTTTGTCAAGGGTCACTTTTTCGGTTTTATAGGATTTGATGAATGTATCAGGAATAAACACTGGACGAAAACTGAACTGGAATTATTGCGGACAGTATCTGGAATCATTGCCAATACATATGAACGTAAGATCATGGAGTTTTCGCTGATCGATGAACGCGACAAGGCAAATATGGCAAATAAAGCCAAAAGCGAGTTTCTGGCAAATATGAGCCATGAGATCAGAACGCCAATGAATGCTATTCTGGGTTTCAGTGAGGCTTTATATCACAAGTTGGAATCCGAGCAGCACAGAAAAATTCTTAAATCGGTGCTCAGCAGCGGAAACCTCTTACTCTCCCTTCTCAATGATATACTCGATCTTTCCAAGATTGAAGCCGGAAAATTGGAGATCAGTCTTGAGCCGGTTGATCTGAAAAGTATTCTAAATGAGATAAAACTTCTATTCCAGGATAAAGCCAGTCAGAAAGGCATAGAGATGAGTTTGTTTCTTCCTGAATATGTTCCTCATGGACTAATGCTTGATGAAATAAGGATAAAGCAGGTATTGTTCAATCTTGTTGGTAATGCAGTAAAATTCACTCATAAAGGATTTATTAACATCAGAGTGGAATTCAGATTTGAAAAAGCTGATTCCGGGACCATGATCATTGAAGTGGAGGATTCCGGAATAGGAATCCCGTCATCACAGCAGGAGGTCATCTTTGAGTCATTCAGACAGCAGTCGGGGCAATCTAACAGATTGTATGAAGGAATTGGACTTGGTCTGGCGATCTCAAAGAGGCTGATCGAAAAAATGTCAGGAAGAATAACGGTAACGAGTGAAGAAGATTCAGGCTCTGTCTTTCAGATAAGTCTGCCTGTTACTTTTATCGATACTGCAAAAGGTTTATCGTCAAAACTCCAGGATGGTTTTGATGAGATCATTTTTAGTGATTCGCATATACTTATTGTAGATGATGTAAGTACCAACATCGAGATGATTGATTATCTGATCGAATCCCTGAATCTGAAAGTCTCATCAGTTAATTGCGGGGAAAGTGCGATAGAGTATCTCAAAAACAATACACCTGATCTTATTCTTCTTGATATCAGAATGCCCGGATTGAGCGGCAATGAAGTAGCAGAGATTGTTAAAGCAGATGAAAGGATCAAGAAAATTCCACTGATCGCCTATACTGCCTCAGTTTTCAGTAAAGATACGATAACATCAAATATAAATTTCGATGATTTCCTTTCCAAACCTGTAACGAGGGCGAGCCTTCTTGCCATTCTTACTAAATATCTCAAGCACCAAGTAGTCAGAAACTTGCAGGTTCAAATAGACGTACTTCCTGTGTTTAATCCGGTAATTAATGCAAAGCTTAAAGACAGCCTTCCTGTTCTTATACCGTTACTTAAGGATGATATGATGAATGAATGGATAGCCATTAAGGACCATCTGATATTATACAGGATTGAAGAGTTTTCTGTGAAGCTTGATAAGATCGGAGAGGATAACAGTTACGAGTATCTTAGAGAATATGCCTCAAGACTTTTCTCAGGCCTGGAAGCTGTTGATATTGATATAATTAAACGCCTCATGGCTGATTTTCCCCGCGTGGTTGAGAACACTGTTTCACTAAAACAAACATGATATATGGAGAATGATGTACATATCCTGGTTGTGGATGATAACCAGGAAAATCTTAAGGTTGTTAACAGCCTTCTAAAGGAAGAGAACTACAAGATTGCACTTGCTCTTGATGGTAAAAGTGCCCTTGATACTCTCGAAAAGACCAGGATTGATATTATTCTTTTAGATATAATGATGCCAGGCATGGATGGATTTGAGGTTTGTAAAATCCTTAAATCAAATGAAAGAACTAAGAATGTTCCTGTAATTTTTCTGACTGCTAAGAGTGATATTGATGATGTTGTAAAAGGTTTCAGGGAAGGAGGAGTGGATTATATTACCAAACCATTCAGGAAAGAGGAGCTTATTGTAAGAGTCAGAAATCAGGTGCAACTCAAGCTTGCACGCGATTTTCTTGCAAACAGTGAAATCGAAATGAGAAAATCAAGAGATGAATATATGAGGGTACTATATGGCCTTTCAAAGATTCTGAACCGTGAATAGCAGCAAAAAATGAAAGACGGGAAAACAATTGTTCTGGTTGTTGATGACAATAGCACAAACCTGCAGTATACTGCGGGCATGCTGCATAATGAAGGTTATCTTGTGAGCCTGGCCACTGGAGGAAAGGCTGCCCTTGCAACCCTGGAATCTTTCATACCCGATATTGTCCTTCTTGATGTTATGATGCCGGAAATGGATGGATTCGAGGTGTGCCGGATCCTAAAAAGTAATAACGATCTGTCAAATATTCCTGTTATTTTCCTGACTGCAAAAGACCAGCCCGGTGATATAACAGAAGGTTTCAGGGCCGGCGGGGTTGACTATTTGACAAAACCATTCATGAGAGAGGAGCTCCTCTCCAGGATTAAAATCCATGCAGAACTGGCTGACTCACTCAGAACCATCAGGGAATTCAACAGGATACGTGACAGACTCTATTCCATAATAGCTCACGACATCCGATCTCCATTCGCAACCATTAAAATGTCAATTAATTCAATTGCCACAGGAGCAATTAACCCAAGTGATGATCAATTCATGGTGTTGATGAAACACCTTGACAAAACTGTGAATGAGACTTCCGCTTTTATTGATAACTTATTGAATTATACTAAATACCAGGGACAGAAAGTAAATCTTTCCCTGAAAGTACAGGATATTTATCCCGTTATGCTTCGAAGTATTGATTTTGTTAAGGAGAACGCCCTCAGGAAAGAAATAAAGATCAACCTGAATATCCCGGAAAATACCTGTGCTTTGTTCGAGGATAATTCGATAATGGTAGTATTCCTGAATCTTATTGGCAATGCAATAAAATTCACCCCCCGTGGAGGGAAAATTGACATTTTATCTGTTTTAAAGAATGGTATTCTGGAAGTACATGTGAGGGACAATGGAATCGGAATGTTACCTGAAGTATTTGACAGGGTATTCATCAGAAATGAACATCATTTTTCAACAGGAACCAATGCTGAGAAGGGAACCGGACTTGGTCTTTTCATTGTCAGGGACCTTATCAAACTTAACAAATGCCTGATGACTGCCACAAGTAACCCTGAGGAAGGCACTAATATAATAATTAGTCTTAAAACTGATGAAACCGATTAACCTTGAACCAGCATAAGGAAAAAACGACAGTTCTTGTTATCGATGATGATCCGGTAATCAGGGATTTCCTGCGGTCAATTCTGAAAGAGAAGCATAATATCTTCGCAGTTGAAGCTCCCTCTACAGCATTTAAGATCCTTAAAAACGAAAAAGTCCATTTAATAATCTGCGACTTTAAACTTCCTGAGATGGATGGTTTGCAGGTACTTGAAAGGGTAAAGGCAGAATACCCCGGTATCTCGGTAATAATGATCAGTTCTGCTGGTAATATGGATGTTGTTATTGATGCCCTTAGAAAAGGTGCTGTTGATTTTCTAAAGAAACCATTTGATACTGGTGAAATATGGATTGCTATTGAAAGGACACTCAAATATTCAGATCTGAATGCTAATCTCGATCTTGTAAAGAAAAAGAACTCTGTACTTAAACAAGTTATAAAAGCTGAAGCTGAAAATCTGATAATCGGAAAGTCTTCTTCAATAAATAACATAAGACATCAGATAAAAATGGTTGCTGCAACTCCGGATACATCAGTACTGATAATCGGCGAGAGCGGAACAGGTAAGGAGCTTGTAGCCAGAGGGATTCACGAAATGAGCAGCAGAAAGGATGAACTTTTCTGCGCTGTTAACATGTCAGCTATTCCTGAATCTCTTTTTGAAAGCGAATTCTTCGGACATAAAAAAGGAAGTTTTACAGGGGCAATAAGCGATAAAGCCGGCTGGTTTGAAACCGCCAATGGCGGTACATTATTTCTTGATGAAATTGGAGAAATGACAATTCCCCTGCAGGTAAAGCTTCTCAGAGTCCTTGAAGACAGAAGATATACTAAAGTTGGAGCTCATCAGGAAAACAAATTCGATATCAGGCTAATGGCAGCAACAAATAAACCGATTCCCGAACTTACCTCTGGCACCAAATTCAGACTTGACC
This sequence comes from uncultured Bacteroidota bacterium, assembly GCA_937864815.1. Lineage (GTDB taxonomy): Bacteria > Bacteroidota > Bacteroidia > Bacteroidales > VadinHA17 > LD21. The sequence continues at coordinate 33,611 of CALMJY010000173.1, read as the reverse complement.
TTTATCACCGAATTGGAACATTTATAATAGAAATGCCAAAACTAAAGGATAGAAAAAGCGATATCCCTGAACTTGCTGATCATTTCCTGAAAGATTTAGTAAAAAAGCTTGGTAAACCTGTACAGGGATTCAGCAATGAAACATATGAATTGCTGAAATCTTATTCGTATCCCGGTAATGTGAGAGAACTAAGAAATATTATCGAAAGAGCCGTTATTCTTAGTAATAATGAGTTTATCAGACCATCTGACATTCAGTATATTAATCCTCCTTCTGTTTTTTCCGAACAACAAAATCCTTTATCCGGTATTTATGATCTGACAGAGATAGAAAAACAGATAATTATGAATGTACTTAACAAAGTAAATTATAATAAGGCTGAAGCCGCACGATTGCTCAATATCGAATGGAATTCTCTTTACCGCCGTATTCAGAAGCATAAGATCAAAATTCCAACCCACCCGGAGAACAATACTCATTGATTTCAAAGACTGTCTTCGATTCCGAATATATAAATGGAGCCCGCATGTTTTGTTCATATAGTCTAAAATACTATAAAACAAACACTTATTCGCTCTGGTATAATCCTTGTCAGGATAATAACAAATAAAACTATATGAAAAAAAAAGTACTTTTAGTCGATGACAGTGCAGAACTCTTAATCATTCTCAGGGCTTTTCTGTCAATTAACTTTGAAATCACTGTTATCCGATTAATAATTTAGATACTTGATTCATTCTCGTATGTATCTGATTATCAAGTATCATATTTTGTATTTAAAAACTGACCTCCTGCAAATTAAAGGATAATTGTAACCCAGGGGGTATCGATTTACTCTTAAAAGCTCTTTTTGTGCTGCGCAAAAGTTCATTTACATCCAGCATGCTTATCAGGTGTATCCGAACCAACGATGCCACTACAGAGAAAGCTTTTTTCGCCTGTGCGATCTTCTGTGTCACAGTCAATAGCAATTGGGCTATTAAAGTACACCAGACCTGGGTATAGATTGCATTTTCATTCTCACCATAGAAGTAATGCAGCTGAAAGTTCTGCTTCATTTTCTTGAACAGTATCTCAATGCCCCATCTTTTCTTATACAGGAATGCGACATCTTCTGCTGATATATCAAAATTGTTTGTAAGAAAATCGTAGTAGCGGTTCTGCTCATCCTGATAGCTGACCTTTCTTAATCTCATTGTGAGCTTGGTTTTAAGATCTTGTTTTCCGTCTTCTTTCTCTGGATGATACTCCAGCTCGATGATCTCATCTCTTAATACTTTTGCCTTGCCTCTCTTGCGATAATGTTCTCTTTTAACCTCTATAATCGTATAGACAGCATTCTTTTTCATCCGGGTGACAAAATATACACGCTTCTGTGTCCAAAGTGCAAACTGGTGGTAATAGTTATAGGCTTTATCAAACACGATCATGCTGTCGGATATCAACTCAAGACTCTTTAAAAACTTCTGATCATTGACCTTTGCTGCCGTCATTTTGATAAACCGTCCAACCGATTGAACTGCATCAATAAGCATATGGACCTTCATTCCTCCTTTTTTCTTGCCGTCACCCTTTGGATTACGGCCAACTCCTTTTAATATGTCACTGAATAACCGGATTGTCGTGGAATCAATAATAAGTACCTCCTTAAAAGTCAGTCCAAATGTCCGGCTGTCCGACAAAAAACTATGATAATGTTTTACCAGGGTAAAATATAGATCCTCAAAGAACTTATGGCTTCTGTTACGCAGTCCGTCGCATGCTGTACTCTTAGCTGGTGCCTGGTCCATACCCAGATGATTAAGCTTGCCGCCCATTGCACGAAGCCCTTCGCAGACTTCTGTCATCGAATCGCACCGGCTCAGTATCCCGAACAGCATTGTGAAAAGGTGTGTACGGGTTTTGAATGACTTGTAATAATAATCACTCTCATGCTTCCTTATCAATCCCTGTATGTCAACTTTATCAACCAAATTCATTATCTGTTTGAAGATCGGCTGTCCGACTAATTTTATTTCTGTAATTTTACCCATGTTGTGTTTAGTTTGTGGTAAAACCAAATTACAACATTGGGGGAAACCTTTGGGGAGTACCCCTCTTTTTATTATTTTAGTCGGACACTAGTGCTTTGAAATAGTTATAGCTCAGAGCGTTGCTCAGGCAATGAGAAAGGTAAGTGATGGTTTTTTCCCTGATGTGATTATTACTGATCTGGTGATGCCGGATACTGATGGCAGAGTTCTGGTAACACAATTCAAGGCAAGTAAACAATATGGCAGAATACCAATCATTATCCTTTCGAGCTTAGACAGCAGTATTTGCAGATCTGATTTGCTTAAGCTGGGGGCAGATGACTATATAACCAAGCCCTTCAATCCTTTAGAACTAGAGGTCCGTATTAAAAAGTTGTTATAACAGACAATCCAAAGTTAAATGAAACCAATATGGCTCATAATAGGAGGTAAAGTAAGTTTGTGAGGAAACTCTCAGGAAATGACCATGAAACTATTACCATAGATTCGGAATGATTCCAGTTAACTGATTAAAAAATCATTTGTCGGAGTTTGATTTATGTAGCAGAAATAGATACCGGATTTTCGTATAAGGATATTATTTATAATAATACTTATAGGAAACGTGTTGTGCGGTTGAATCTTAATATATTCATTTAGTGCTCAATAACCTTTTAGTTACATATTTTGTATTTTTTCGAAATAAACCCCCTTTCATTTTCCCCCAGGGGGAAATGCAGTACTCCTTCCCCCCTGCCTTGCTCCGCCGAAGCGGCTACGCGAAGGCGCAGGGGGAAGGCCGGGAAGGGGGGTAATTGCAAGAATATGAGAAGATTAGATTATTTATTTGAGTTTTTAACATAGTTATCGACCAATTACAGACTCTTTTATTTAATTGTCAACCGCACAACGCGTTTATAGGAAATATTTAAATGGCTGTTATCAGACCATTACCACTTTATGCATCTGAAAAGCATACTTGCCAAAAGTTGATTAGCAGATTTCCTGGTCAGGCAGGATTAAAAGGTCAATTTTTAGTTACCAGTAGGAAAGAAACGAAAACCATGTTTTCTGAAGAACATAAATATCATAATACGGGAGTCTATTTAGAATGAGAATCTTCTGGCTCGATTCTCTGCTTTTTTATTTAAAAATGCCCGGTTCCGGGTATTCTATATTCGTTTACGAAGATATTTCAAATCAATAAAAAATCAGAATCGCCATGTATTTATCTGACATACTATTACATAACAAGAATGGCACAATCATTGGCATATATTGATTATAATCAATACAAAAGAAAATGAAATGCAAAGTGTTAATAGCATCTGAAGATAAAAACAGTAATCTGTTGCTTTCTGATCAGTTATGTAATTCATTTGAGGTGCATATAGTAACTGATGGCAAGTCTGCCTCTGATTTTCTTGTAAAAAACGGTCATGTAGATATCCTGATCTGTGATTATCTTACGCCTTCTTTGAATGGTATTGAACTGGCAAAAAGGATTAAAGCATCATACAGCACAGGCTCAATGAAGATTCTTATGGTAGCCTCCACTTTAAATCCGTCTCTGTATGTTGAAATGATAAATAGCGGAGTTGATGCAATAGTTGAGAAACCATTTGATCTGACAAATATGGAAAGCAGGTTATGGAAAATCTTACCTGAAATCAGTCAGTCATAAATATTACTTTCCCAGATTCTTTTATTTTAATCTGCACCTTAAGTGTGACTTCACTTAAGGTGCAGAATTATGAAATCGGATTTGTGTTATTCTCAATTTATACTGACGTTGGCAAAAAGAACAATGTGATGTATTGACCCATTAGTAGTATATTTGCAACTTCGTCTTAAACTAAATGTCATTATACTCTGAGCCGGGTCCCGGATAACCCATCTCCATGATTGAGAAACGGCGTATAAGAATTGCCGTAGCCCTGATATATTTCTGCACAGATATAAGCTTCGAGTTGATAAGTTTGGCATTAACGATTCGATGTGGACTTGGGACTACGATTATGATTTGTTAACAGGAAAATTCAATATTAAAAATGTTGTGCCGTTATGTCCTGTATGTGAATCTCCGATGGAACATAATAATATCGCTCAAATGGCTACATGTCCAAAATGCAGGCTGGAAGGGAAAAGATCATCTTCTGGAATTCAACAATTTTCAAACGATGTAGCAAAAGAAATAATTAGAAGGTATAATTCAGGTGAATGGAAAAAGCTTGATAAGTGAATAATAAAAAATCGGCCGCTAACACGGACAATATGGGTAAGTTGCTTGTCACACTTTTTGCTTTAGCTCCTGCATCCAAGACAAATTTGTAATAGTTCTTGCACCCGGACACGCTCCTCTGCCCGCAATTTAAATCCTATACCTTGACTGATTCCTGGCTCCGCTTAAACTTGTACCCCATGACGCTCGCTTCGCTTCGGTCAGGGCCTTCGGCGCGACTCCCGACTCACTCCGTTCGCCGGGACTAGACTGCACCAGTGCTGTTAACAAAATAACAATACGCTGACATGTTTTCTGCTCTCCTCAAACATTAAACCACGACCGCTGATTTGGCACATTGACCTATGCCCAATACTAAATCCAGCCCTCAGGCAAAAGCTATAGCCAAATGTCTTCGCATAGGTCTAGTAGGACACAAGTGATTCATAATTAGGAAAATTCGCTATTTTTTTTAATTTTGTTAAAGCATAGATGCGTTGCTCATAGAATTTGTTGTTGAATCCTCTTTATCCGGGAATATCCCGGGTGTTAAACTCTTTAGCTGATAAGATGAAAATGACCATGAACATTTTTTAAAAGTACGCAAACTAACAAATTGAATTAAAGCATTCATTTCTATCGATTATCACATTTGGTACATAATCTTGAGCTAACAGGCGCAATAAAATTCAAGTTTATTTTACTGCAATAAAAAGAAGGTCACCATGGAAATAAAAGACAAAACTATCGCGAGACGTCAGATTCTTCTGCTCATTGGCATTCTCTCTGCTTCTATAGTCGCATGCGGGTATCTTTTCCATAACAACCAGGCAAATATGATCCGAGAAGAAAAGTACAGCGATCTGAAAGCAATTGCTTCGTTAAAAATTGATCAACTTGTACAGTGGCAAAATGGGCGAATTTCCGATGCACGGGTTATTTCTCAATCACCGTTTTTTATCCATGGAGTTGAGCAATGGTTGAATAAAAAAGACGATATCATGTTCAAAACAGATATTGAGAAACCTATTACCATGCTTCAAGAAGAGAATGGGTACGAAAGCATTTATCTCATGGATAATAATGGAGAGCCTCTTCTCTCTGTAGGAAAAGTATTGGACCGGCTTGATCCTGTTGCAGTGGAAAAGATCCTGAATGCCTCAAAAGCTGATAGTGTCGTATGTTCTGATTTCTATTACTGCAAATTAGAAAATACAATTCATTATGACATTATTGTGCCCCTCAGAAATGAAACGAATATCACGATTGCAATTCTCGTTCTTCGAACCAATCCATATAGCTACTTATATCCATTAATTCAATCCTGGCCCACGCCGAGCAAAACATCGGAAACACTGCTTATCCATAAGAATGGCGACAGCGTCCTGTTTCTGAATGACTTGCGGTTTCATACCAACGCTGCCCTGACCATAAAGATTTCCTTAACTCAAAAAGATGTGCCTGCTGTTCAATCGGTTATGGGACTTGAAGGAGTTTTTGAAGGTAAGGATTACCGTGGTGTTGAAGTGTTGAGTGACATCCGTCGTGTGCCTGGCACTTCGTGGTATATGGTAGCAAAGGTTGACAAAAAAGAGATATATTCTAATCTCAATCTGTTGGCAATACTGACTTCCCTGTTGACCGGAATATTGGTGTTATTATGTGGAACCGGGATTATGTGGGTCTATCATTACCGTCAGAGAAATATCTATAAAACGCTTTGGCAGACCCAGGAAGAATATCGCACAACACTCTACAGCATTGGCGATGCGGTTATCGCAACGGATAAAAAGGGCAGAGTGAAGTATATGAATAATGTTGCCGAACAATTAACCGGTTGGAAAGAACATGAGGCAAAGAACAAACCCCTTGAAGAAGTGTTCCGGATCATCAATGAAAACACACGGACGAGGTTAGAAAATCCTGTTCAACTGGTTTTAAAAGAAGAGTACGTTACAGGGTTTGCAAATCACACATTGCTTATCTCAAAAGATGGAAAGGAAATTCCGATAGCAGACAGCGGTTCACCGATACGGGATGAGAAGAATGAAATTATTGGTGTTGTTCTTGTGTTCAGAGATCAAACGGAAGAACGGGCAAGCCAGAAGGCGCTGATGGAAAGCGAGAGGAAATTTAAACAGGTATTTGAAACTACCAATGTCGGTAAATCAATGACATTGCCAACTGGTGAAATAAATGTCAATGATGCATATTGTAAAATGCTTGGTTATAGTGCGGATGAATTAAAAAACAAAAAATGGCAGGAATTAACTCCGGCAGACGAAATTGAAAACACAGAACTGATTATCGGCAAGTTATTAAAAGGTGAAGAAAATTCGGCACGCTTTGACAAACGATATATAAAGAAGGATGGTTCATATATTTGGGCAGATGTAAGTGCCGTATTGATTCGGAATGATAGAAATGAACCATTACATTTCATCACTACAGTCGTAGACATCACCGAACGCAAACGAATGGAGCAAGAGCTGCACCGATTTGCCGAGCGTCTTGAACTGGCGCAGGATGCGGCAGGCGTGGGCGTCTGGGACTGGAATGTCGTCTCCGGACATATCGATTGGACCACGATGATGTTCGTTCTGTTCGGTCTGGACAAAAACAAGGACACGGCTTCCTTCGAGTCGTGGCGGCGGGTTTTGCATCCCGAAGATTTGGCACACGCAGAAGCACGCATCATGCAGGCGCTGGATGAGCACGTCGTTCTGGTCAACGAATATCGGGTGGTGATGCCGGATGGCAAAATCCGCTGGATCAATGCGACAGGCAAAGGGATTTACAGCGAGAGCGGCGAAGCCCTCCGCATGATCGGGACCTGCACTGACATCACCGAACGCAAACGGGCTGAGGAAGCGCCGTGTCTTGAGAAAGATAACTTTCGTCATTCTCTCGATGATTCTCCCCTGGGAATACGAATTGCCTCATTTGAGGGTGAAACAATTTATGCAAATAAGATTCTTCTGGATTTGTACGGATACGAAAATCTTAAAGAACTGCAGAATTCACCTTTAAAAGACCGGTATACACCTGAAAGCTATATTCAGGCTCAAAAAAGGAAACAACTGAGAAAACAGGGGGATTTCAGTGCAAATGATTATGAAGTGAGTGTTGTCAGAAAAAATGGAGAAGTACGCCATCTCCAAGTGTGGCGGAAGGAGATCCTCTGGGATGGGACCAGGCAGTACCAGGTCATCTATAATGATATAACCGACCGCAAACAGGCGGAGCAGGCGTTGCAACATGAGAAAAATCTGGCCCAACAATACCTTAACATCGCCGGAGTGATGATTGTAGTGATTGGGGCGGATCAAAATATCGTGTTAGTCAATCGGAAAGCGTGTCAGGTTATTGGTCTTGCTGAGCCGGACCTCGTCGGTAAGAATTGGTTTGATACTGTCTTGCCTGAAAAAGGGAGAGAGAGAATTAAAAATGTATTTGCTGACTTGCTCGCCGGAAAGGTAGAACCTAGAGAATATGTTGAGAACCCGATCCTGACTGCACGCGGAGAAGAACGTCTGATTGCCTGGCATAACACTGTTCTGAAGGATAAGAACGGCACAATCGTGGCCACGTTGAGTTCGGGAGAGGACATCACAGAGCGAAAGAAAGGAGAAGAAGAGATTCTGAGGTCAAGGAAGTCACTTGAAGATCTGTACCGGCGCCTGAATGAAATACGGGAAGAGGAAAGGACTTATGTTTCACGCGAAATGCACGATCAGCTCGGACAATCGCTGACAGCCCTGAAAATGGATCTTAACAGGTTGAAGAAAGAAATCAGTACCAAGCCTGATGCTGTTGCCAGACTAAATGATATTATTGAGCTGGTCTCAAACACAATTAAAGATGTACAGCATATCTCTTCAGAACTACGTCCGGAAATCCTCTTTGATCTGGGATTAGTGCCTGCAATAGAATGGTATATTAACAGTTTTGAAACAAGATCAGGTATTAAATGTGATCTGCAGGCAGACGATTGCAGGTATGATGATGAAAAGAAAAACCTGGTACTCTTCAGAGTTCTGCAGGAAGCGCTTACAAATGTTATGCGCCATGCAAATGCAACTTCAGTTTCCATCAAACTTCAAAAAACAAATGCAGGTACTATTCTTTCTGTTAGAGATAATGGTATAGGAATCTCTAAGGAAAAAGCAGACTCAATTGAATCATTGGGAATTCTGGGGATGCGTGAACGTGCACGTCAGTATGGAGGTAATTTAGATATCTCATCCAGAAAGAATAAAGGCACAACTTTAACTATAACAATACCTTAAATTTAAGCATTTTGAAATGAATGTTCTTATTGCCGACGATCATTCAATAGTCCGTGAGGGACTTAAGCAGATATTAAAGTCTCTTGACGAAATATGCCGGATAGATGAAGCTGTAACCGGGGATGAAGCCTGGACAAAAATCAAAGTTGGAAATTATGACCTCGTGGTCCTTGATGTTGCTATGCCCGGTATTAACGGACTGGATGTTCTAAGAAACATCAGGGATCATGATCTGAAAATTCATGTCCTTATGTTAAGCGTCTATCCCCAGGAGCAATATGCCATCAGGGCGTTTCACCTTGGCGCATCAGGATACCTTTCGAAAGACACAGCATCTGAAGAATTAGCTCTTGCAATAAGAAAAATCGCATCGGGTGGAAGATATGTTACGGCTTCCTTAGCTGAGAAAATCGCTTTTAACGGATACGGAGAAGATGCCGGTAAACCTCATGATAAACTCTCTGAGAGAGAATTCCAGGTGATGCTTATGCTGGCAAAAGGGAAATCCGTTACTGAAATCGCGAAGCAAATCTTTATTTCCGATAAAACAGTAAGCACATACCGAATCAGAATTCTTGAGAAAATGGGCATGAAGAATAATGCCGAGCTGACGATATATGCTATAAGGAATAATATGATAGAATGACGGCGCAAGGGCGCAAGGGCGCAAAGGCGCAAGGGCGCAAGGGCGTAATGGCGCAAAGGCGCAAAGGCGCAGCGGCGCAAAGGCGCAAGGGCGCAGGCAAAAGAATCAGGTACTTCTGGCGCGAATTAGTTTTGTCAACATAACAGAAATGATCTTACATTCCTCAATCAGTTGATCAGCATCATTTTTAATTATATAACCGACTTCATATCCAATAATTATCTGAGTCAATAATTCCGCTGCAGATCCTTTAGCAATATAGAAATGACGAACTGATTGCTTGTCAGTTTCTAATTCATCACCCTCAGAAATATTTGAAGGAATACTGACTGCGGATCTTTGAATCTGATCTTTAAATCCACGATCCCTTGAAAATTTTTGATTTTGCGTTAACCTGTAGATTTTAACAGCAAGATCTTTGGCTATTTGCCAAACACGAAGTTTTTGGAAATTTCCCATTTTGCAGCGATTAAAATTAGTAATGAATATGTTAGCACTAAAGTATAAAAATAACCTTATATTTTAAATTCGTTATTTACTGTAATCTTGCCGCTGAGCCGTTATGCCGTTGAGCCGTTATGCCGTTGAGCCGTTGTGCCGTTGAGCCATCCATGTCATCTTTCCCCTACAACAAAATCATCCTTCCCCTACATGCTAACAGGCTAAATTACTATATCTTACACTGTCTGCATTTACTAACATTGTATTTCCCGGGAAGCATGAAAAACCTGGTCCCGGGATAAATAATAACTGATTCGATATGAAAATAGTAATTGCAGATGATTCCTCTCTGTTGAGAGAAAGAATTAAAGGCCTGTTAGAAGATACTGATAAGAATTTAAGTGTGTATGAAGCTGAAAACGGTTTGGATGCACTGCGAAGTATCAAAGAATACGAGCCTGATCTTGCAATTATTGATATCCGGATGCCGGAAATGAATGGGATAGAGGTATTGGAGAAACTCAGCGAATTGAAATTGAAGACCACAATTTGTATGCTGACAAATTACCCATTCTGGCAATATAGAAGAAGGTGCTATGACCTGGGAGCTCATTACTTCCTTGATAAGAACCAGGAGGTTGAAAGGATAAAAGATATTATTAATAAACTGTCGGAAATTAATAAAAGCTGACTATATGGCAGAACTGCTACCAACAATTGAAGATCAGATAGTTGTTTTTACTCTCGACGAACTGAAATATGCAATTCCCCTGCATTCGGTAAAAAGGGTAATTCATGCAGTTGAGATAAGGTTCCTGCCCGAAGCTCCGGAAATCATTTCAGGCATAATCAATGTACAGGGCCAGATAATCCCGGTGGTTAATCTCCGTGAACGATTTGCTCTTGCCGATCGTGAAATTAGCCTGGACGACCAGATAATAATTGCCGATACGGGAAAAAGGCAGATAGCAATTGTTGTTGATTCTGTTTCAGGTGTAAACGATCTTGCACAAGTACCGATGAAAGAAGCAGGAAAAATCCTGCCGTATGCAAAAAACATGAAGGGAGTGGCAATAATAAATGATGAGCTTATTCTTATTTATAACCTGGAGAAGTTTCTTAGTCTTGATGAGGAGAAACTACTGGAGAAAGCAATGAAAACAAAAAAGAAATGAACCGTAAGCTGACAGATGAGGATTTATCAGTAGTTAGCGGAGTGATAGCATCGCGGCTCGGATTAAGCTTTCCCACTGAAAGGTGGGAAATCCTTGGGAGGAACCTGGTTTCAGCGTCCCGGGAATGCGGATTTAATGATATGACCGCTTTCATTCAATGGCTCGGCAAAGCCTCTTTTACTCATGATCAGATTGAAACTCTTGCATCTCACCTCACTGTTTCCGAAACATATTTCTGGCGCGAACCTCAGGTATTTACAGCATTAACTGATTTTGTATTTCCGGAATTAATTAAATCAAAAAAACCGGGCGACAGGAAATTACGAATATGGAGCGCAGGATGTTCAACCGGGGAGGAACCCTATTCAATCGCTATTGCTCTTCACAGAACAATTCATGATATAAAATCATGGACTGTAGATATTGTCGCTACCGATATAAATATAAAAGCCCTGACGAAAGCAGATGCAGGGATATATTCTTCGTGGTCGTTCCGAAATTCGCCTCCCTGGCTGAAACCTTCTTATTCCATTCATCGCGATGATAACAGGTATGAAATAATCCCTGAAATAAAGAAAATGGTGACCTTCTCATGTTTCAACCTTAATCACGATGAATATCTGTCAACTATCTGCAACAACCGGAAACCGGATATCATATTCTGCCGAAACGTTTTAATGTATTTTACACCCGGTGCGGCAATTAAAATCGCGGCAAATTTGTCTCAATCATTATCCAGGAATGGGTGGCTGGTTGTCTCTTCGTGCGAGTTATCATCACAACTATTCCCGGAACTGGAGCCTGTAAACTTTCCGGGTGCAATCCTGTACAGAAAATCCAGAAAGCATTCTGCAAAATCATACTCTGATCATCAATTATCAGCAAGTGCTTTATTTAAAGAGGAACCTCAACCGGTTGATTCCCTCCAACTTTCATCCTCCATAGCTTCAGCGAAGGAGGATCTCAACTCACTTCAACCGCATAATATCCACGGTAATCCGCATTCAGAAACCTGCACTGACAGAATACCTGCCATCAGGTCGCTTGCCGACAAAGGGTATCTTGCTGAAGCTCTTAATAGCTGTGATGAAGCCATTTCACAAAACAGGCTTGATCCTTCACTGTACTTCCTGAGGGCTTCAATTCTGCAGGATATGAATAAAAACCACGAAGCGATCAAATCGCTTAAGCAGGCTGTTTATATAGATCCGGATTATATTATGGGACACTTTACGTTGGGTAATTTATTCATTTTGCAGGGAATAATCATGAAGGCAAAACGACATTTCGATAATGTTTTAGGCTTACTGATGAAATACACAGATAATGACATCGTAGAAGGATCAGAAGGATTATCGGTAAAGCATATAAGGGAAATCATTAACAGTAACATACAGGTAAAACAGGTATAATGAAGAAAGAAATTATTGCTGTACTTAAAAACAGGGCCAGGGAAATGGCAAGAGAGCCCGAAGAGCAGACATCATCTGCCACAGGTGATTTTTTAATATTTGCACTCGCGGGTGAGATATATGGTATTGATGTCGCATTTATCAGGGAAGTCTATCCGCTCAGGGACTTCACACAATTACCCGGTGTTCCCTCATTTATATTAGGCATAATCAATGTCAGGGGTCAGATACTGCCGGTAGTGGATCTGAAGAAATTCTTTAATCTGCCCGAAAAAGGGCTGGGTGAATTGAATAAAGTAATCATCCTTCATAATCCGGCCATGGAGTTTGGTATACTGGCCGATAATATAACAGGCATGCAACCTGTTCCTTTTGATGCTATCAGAACATCTCCTGTTTCCGTCACCGGTATTGGCTCAGACTATCTCAAAGGAATAGCTCCGGGGAATGTAATCATTCTGGATGGGGAAAAGATACTGAATGATAAGAAGATCATTATACATGAAGAAGTAACTTAGAAACTGGTTCATAATGATTTAAATTAAATAATTTATTTAATTATCCATCAAATTTTTAACGGAGGAAAATACCATGTTTAAAAATCTTAAGATCAGATTAAAGCTGGCATTAGGCTATACTCTTATCCTGGCTTTTATGATTGTTATAATCGTTGTAAATACGAATCAGATCAAAGTCACTCAGGCAAAGCTTGATCGAATAATCAAAGTAAATAATGTCCGTCTGCAGCTGGCAAATAATATGATCGAGCATACCAGGGAAGTCTCTATTGCCTTACGCAATATTTTGCTTTTAAAAAATGACAAAACCACATCTGACCTGAAGCAAAAGATAGATTCTATAAGGAACTTATATGACAGGGACTTTAAGGAACTTGAAGGATTAACAGCAAAAGACGATACAATGTCATTTGTTATTATTAATAAAACTTATTCATCGCAGGTCGCATCGAGACAACTGAATAACCAGGTGATCGATCTGGCAATGGCACATAAATATGAAGAAGCGATAGTGCTTATGAATGAAAAGGCAAGCAGGGCAGTTCAAAAATGGATAAATGATATAGATGATCTTATAACTCAGAATGAAAACCGCAGTAATATGCGTTACCGGGAAGCTGAAAAAGCTGCAGCTAATGCACGTTTAATCATGCTATTTCTTGGGTTAGCGGCCATCTTATTGACTGTTGTTATCTCAATTCTGATGACCTTAAGTATTACGAGACCTTTACAGGTGAGCATGAAGACGGCTAATCTGATTGCTGCCAAAGATCTCACCGGGGATCTTTCTGGTTTTGCAAAACGAAAAGATGAATTCGGAATAATGATTCAATCAATTAACCAAATGATACAGATGCTCAGGGAACAGATGAAGGATATCCTGGACGGGGTGAACATTCTTGCAAGCAGTTCATCTGAAATCCTCGCTTCAACAACACAGATTGCATCAGGTTCCTCCGAAACTGCCGCTGCTATTACCGAGACTACCACAACCGTCGAAGAGGTACGCCAGGCTGCCCAGTTGTCAAATCAGAAAGCCAATACCCTGTCTGACAGTACAAAGCAGGTGGCTCAGGTATCTGTGAACGGCCAGAAAGGTGTTAATGAAACTATTGAAGGAATGAATCATATACGGAAACAGATGGACAAGATCGGTCAGACAATTATCAGGTTAAGTGAACAAAGCGGGTCAATAGGAGAAATTATCGCCTCTGTTACCGATCTGGCAGATCAGTCAAATCTCCTGGCTGTCAATGCCGCTATTGAAGCAGCCAAAGCAGGCGAGCATGGTAAGGGTTTTGCTGTTGTGGCGCAGGAAATAAGAAACCTTGCAGAGCAATCAAAACAGGCAACCACACAGGTCCGGAATATACTGAATGATATTCAGAAAGCCACCAGCGAAGCCGTTCTTGCCACAGAGCAGGGGAATAAGGCAGTTGAGGAGGGAGTTCAAAAATCTGCACAGGCCGGGGATGCAATACGGGCGCTTGCAAAAATGAGCGATGAGGCAGCCCAGGTTTCGACGCAGATAGCTGCATCAAGCCAGCAGCAACTGGTCGGAATGGAACAGATCGGAACTGCAATGCAGAATATTAACCAGGCCGGCATGGAGACTGCAGCAATTATGGTACAAACTGAACAATCGGTAAAAAATCTGCATGATCTCGGACAAAAACTGAAAGAGCTTGTTGAACAGTACAAAATCTAAACAGGATATAATGAATAAAATGGATGAAGATTTTCTAAAACGGATCAGGGAAACTTTCAGGATTGAGGCGGAAGAACATCTGCGCATATTGTCGGCAGGTCTTACTGAGCTGGAAAAGAAACCGCCGGAAAAACGTGCTGCAGAACTCATTGAAAATATGTATCGCGAAGTGCACAGTTTGAAAGGGGCGGCCCGTTCTGTCGATCAGAAAGAAATTGAATCGGTCTGCCACCCGTTTGAAAGTCTTTTTGCTGCCCTGAAAAGAAAAGATATCGTTTTATCTCCCCGGCTCTTCGATATCCTGTTAAAAGCAATCGACATTTTAACCAGGCTGCTCTCAACAGATGGGATTGTGAAAACACCTGCAGAGCGGCAAATACACAAGGATATAATCAATCAATTAAAGAAGGCGGCAGAAGAATCTCCTTCAGACACCCACGGAAAAGAGTACCCTGATTTTAGTGGCGAGCCGCAAACTGAAGAAAAAGTTATTGTCAGTGAAACAGAAAAAAATAAAGTCTCAGGAGTAGCTGAAAGCTATGAACCTGCCATGGCCAAAGTGGTCCGGATCCCTGTTTCAAGACTCGATCCCCTTCTGTTACAATCAGAAGAATTGCTCCAGACAAAAATATCCTTTGATCAGCGGCTAAATGAACTGAAAGACGTCAATGTCAGAGTTACCGGATTCAAAGCTCAACTATCAAAATACAGCATCGATGTGCCGGAAACAGCTAAAATGATACATGATGAGTATCATGAATTTGCAGGGAACTGTCTGTCCGAAATGGAAAACCGACTCAACGAATTACAGCATTCAATCGAAAAGGATCAATATACTTTTAACCGTCTGACCAATGACCATCTCGGGGAGGTAAAACAGATTCTCATGCTCCCGGTCTCGTCTCTTGTTGAATCCTTTCCTTCCATGGTCAGGGATATCTCTCATGAACATAATAAAGAGGTAAAATTTAATATTACCGGTATGGAACTTGAGGTCGATAAACGTATCCTTGAAGATCTTAAAGATCCTTTGCTGCATCTCATACGTAACAGTCTTGACCATGGTATAGGAAAACCTCATGAACGGACAGAACAAAACAAGCCTCCGTCTGGCACAATAAATCTTGAATTCAAAGCCAGGGGAAGCGATATGATTGAAATCGTTTTGTCGGATGACGGTAAAGGTATCGATACTGAGAATGTTCTTAAAGCTGCTGTCAGATCGGGCGTTATTTCAGCCGAAGCTGCAGAAAATCTTAATCGTGATGAGATTATTTCCCTGATCTTTAAGTCCGGAGTTTCGACCAGCTCTGTTATAACAGATATCTCGGGCCGCGGCCTGGGTCTGTCAATAGTAAGCGAAAAAGTCGAAAAGCTTAATGGTAAAGTAAGTGTCAGGACGGAAAAAAGTAAGGGAACTTCTTTTCATATACTTCTTCCTGTTACGCTTGCCACATTCAGGGGGATTCTTGTGAAGACCGGCGAATATATGTTCATTCTTCCCTCTGTTAATGTAGTTCGGGTGTTAAGGACAGAATCCGGAGAGATTAAAACTGTTGAGAATCATGATACTATCAGTTTTGATAAAAAGGTAATCCCGATGGCCGATCTTGGAAATGTGCTGGGTCTTCAGGAACCAGGAAATAAAACTACAGAGCTTTCATCGAAGAGTTCCGATCAGATCTGTATAGTTGTTCTGACCTCAGGTGATGATGTGGTTGCATTCAGAGTTGATGATGTGCTTGATGAACGGCAGGTGCTTGTAAAGAACCTTGGAAAGCTTCTTACCAGGGTTAAGAATATTTCAGGGGCCACAGTGCTGGGTTCAGGAAACGTCGTGCCTGTATTATATGTCCCCGATTTAATAAAATCATCAATAAGTGCACAAGAAAAGGTCAGTAGACCTGTTGCTGCCGGGATTACTCCTGAAAAATCAGCGAAAATCCTTGTTGCTGAGGATTCTGTTACTGCCAGGGCTCTGTTGAAGAACATACTGGAAACTGCAGGATATCAAGTATCTACAGCTATTGATGGGACCGATGCTTTCACTAAAGCGCGGATGGAAGGATTCGATCTGATTGTTTCTGATGTAGATATGCCAAGGATGAACGGATTTGAACTGACTGCAAAAATAAGGAACGACAGGAAACTAAGTGAAATACCGGTTGTCCTAGTAACAGCTCTTGAATCTCGCGAGGATCGTGAACTGGGAATTGAGGTCGGTGCCGATGCATATATTGTTAAACGCAGCTTCGACCAGACAAATTTGTTGGAAATTATTAGGAGGTTGATATGAAGACGGCACAACGGCTCAGCGGCTCAGTCGCATATTTACACCATTGCGCCCATGCGCCTTTGCGCCATTGCGCCGTAATAATAAGTAACAAGTGACACGAAAAAGTTATGATCAAAGCTCTTATAGTTGATGACTCAAAGGTTCAGCGTGAATTCCTTGCTCACCTTCTTTCTTCCGATCCTGATATCAGTGTTGTGGGTCTGGCTGCTTCCGGCGCTGAGGCAATTGAACAGGCAAAGACAAAGAAGCCGGACGTGATCACCATGGATATACATATGCCGGGAATAGACGGTTATGAGGCTACCCGTTTGATCATGGAGACTGTCCCTACCCCTGTAATTATTGTAAGCGGAAGCGCCACGACAAAAGAAGTGGCGGGTACATTCAAATCTCTTGAAGCCGGCGCCCTGGCAGTTGTTCTTTGTCCTCCGGGATTTGAAAATCCCGATTTCGCTGCTTTACGTATGGAGCTGATACAAACCGTCAAGCTGATGTCGGAAGTAAAAGTGGTAAAACGTTTCCCAAGAGGCCGGAATAAACAGGCAAAACCTCTTCGTCTCGAACAGACACTTGAGACCGGGATGTCAGGGATTGAGATCATCGCAATCGGCGCTTCAACAGGAGGCCCGACTGCCCTTGAAATAATTCTTTCAGGGCTGCCGGCTGATCTGCCGGTGCCGGTTCTTATCGTTCAGCATATAACTGCAGGTTTCTTAACCGGGTTTAAGGAATGGCTGTCGAAGACTTCTGGTATCAGGCTGAAAATCGCTGAAGACGGCGAAGAGGCCCGGGCAGGGATTGGTTATATTGCTCCGGATAATTATCAAATGGGAATTGACAGGAGAAAAATAATTAAGTTAACCAGTGGCCCGCCTGAACATGGATTAAGACCTTCTGTCAGCTATCTTTTCCGCACTGTCGCTCAGAATTTCGGACCAAATGCCGTGGGAATCCTGCTTACAGGCATGGGTACGGACGGAGCAGGGGAACTGAAAGAAATGAAAGAAAAAGGGGCATTGACAATTGTTCAGAACGAGGAAAGCTCGGTTGTATTCGGGATGCCCGGCGAGGCTCTGAAAATTGGCGCTGCCGACCATGCATTTTCTCCGGAAAAGATTGTTGAGATACTTATTAAATCAGGTTCCAAAAAATAGATCATGGGCAAGAAAATAAAAAGTCCCGGTCAGTCCGCCGATATTTTAATCGTTGAAGACAGCCCTACGCAGGCTGCCCGGTTAAAATATCTGCTCGAAAATCATCAATACAAGGTCGAAGCATGTATGAATGGACAGCAGGCCCTCAGCTGGCTTTCCGATAATAAACCATTACTGGTAATATCGGATATCGTCATGCCTCAAATGAATGGATTTGAACTCTGTGAAAGGATAAAATCAGATAAGAGTATTGAAAATATACCGGTAATCTTATTGACCTCCCTATCTGATCCTGATGAAGTTATTGAGGGGCTCTCATGCGGCGCCGACAGTTTCATAACCAAACCATTCAATGATGAATATCTCCTTTCCATCATAAGAAAGATACTTGCTGAAAAGGAGGTACCTGAATTCAGAAGTGATTTTACTGATATAGAAATTAACTATGGCGGAAAGAAAAGAACAGTAAGAACCGGCTCCAGGAAGGTGATTAAATTCCTGCTGAATATATATCGGGGAGCGGTTCACCAGAATAATGAGCTCATACAAACACGTGATGAACTGAGATTATTAAATGAAAAGCTTGAGGATCTGGTAGAAGAAAGGACCAAAGAACTTAAAAAGGACGAGGAACAAATCCGTGCTTTCAATGCCGAGCTTGAACAGAGAATAAAAGAGCGCACAGCTCAGCTTGACGCTGCAAATAAAGCCAAGAGTGAGTTTCTTGCCAATATGAGCCATGAAATACGGACACCTTTAAATGCAGTACTGGGATATGCTGAGCTTCTGGGTCACATGGTTGAGGATAAAACCCAGAGAGATTACCTGGATTCAATAAAATCGAGCGGACGAAGCCTGCTTACCCTGATTAACGATATTCTTGACCTGTCAAAGATCGAGGCAGGAAAGCTTGAATTGCAGTTTGAATATGTGAATGCCAGATCATTTTTTTCGGAATTTGAGCAAATATTTTCTTTACGATTATCCGAAAAGGGATTAAGATTTATCCTTGAAATCTCATCGGGTGTTCCGGATGGCATTCTGGTTGATGATGCCAGGCTGCGGCAAATTATTCTCAATCTTATCGGGAATGCAGTGAAGTTCACCGAGAAAGGCTATATCAAGTTAAGGGTTTATTCTGAAAATCCTCAGATGGTAAAATTATCTGAAGAAAAAAGTGAAGAATATATTGATCTTGTCATTGAAGTTATTGATACCGGAATTGGTATTTCCCAGGAGGTGCAGGATAAGATCTTTGATCCCTTTATTCAGGGTGAAAACCAGAGTATCAAAAAATACGGTGGCACAGGACTCGGGCTGGCGATCACGCAGAGGCTTATTCAACTTATGAACGGGACAATAGGTCTTGACTCACGGTTGAAAAAAGGAAGTAATTTTAAAGTACGCATCTCTGATGTTTCGTATTTAAGGGATTTCGAAAAAAGGACCCAGGAGATTGAGCTTGATCCCGCGGAAATAAAATTTCATGAAGCTACGATTGTCGTGGTTGATGATGTTGAACATAACAGGAAATACCTTATTGATGCCCTGAAAAATACCAGAATAAAAATTATTGAAGCTGAGGACGGACAAAAGGCATATTCTCTTGTCCAGAAAAATAAACCTGATCTTGTGATCACTGATATAAGGATGCCTGTTCTTGACGGTTTTGGCTTACTGGAAAAACTGAAAAGCAATAAAGGTTTACGGCATATTCCGGTCATAGCATACTCTGCATCTGTAATGAAAGCCCAGCGGGAACGGATGAGGAAGAGCGAGTTTGCAGGCTTGTTAATCAAACCGGTACAGGTGACTGAATTATACCTCGAACTTATGAATAATATTCGTTATGAAACGGTTAAAGCACCTGAAACGAAGCAATCTTTACCCAGGACCAAAACCTCTGAAGAGATATCTGACCTGGCGGAGTTGATTCATTTACTCGATACGCAGTTTAAAGAAGTCTGGTCTACATTTTCACGTGTGCAACCCATTAACGAAGTCAGGGATTTTGGAAACAGGCTGATTGAACTTGGGAAGAAACACAATACTTCAATTATTACCGGATACGGTACAGACCTGACCCAGGCTGCCGAAAGTTTCAACATTGAAGAAATACTGACACTGATAAGGAAATACCCTGCTATTGTTGACTCAATAAAAGATATGGAAACAAATACAATATGAATATATGAATAAATCTCTTCCAGTAAGCCCCGTGATCCTCCTGGTTGATGATAATCCCCATAATCTGCAGGTTCTGGGGAAACTGTTGTATGATGAAAATTACATGATTGAGTTCGCTGTCAATGGTGAAGCGACTCTTGAATGGCTGAAGAAGAGAAGATTTGACCTGATCCTTCTCGATTTAAACATGCCGGGGATGAACGGATTTGAAGTATGTAAAAGAATACGCTCTGATAAGAAGATGAATAACCTACCCGTAATATTTCTTTCTGCCGAATCGGAAAGAGAGAGCATTCTGAAAGGATTTGAGGTAGGTGCCCAGGATTATGTTACAAAACCATTTGATAACAGGGAATTGCTTGCAAGAGTTAAAACACAGCTGGATCTTAAGTCAAAAACAGAAAACCTTGAGAAAATCAATGAATGGCTTGGAAAAAAGATCGATAACTGGTTAAAACTGAGCCTGACCAAACAGGAAAAAACAGATGGAAGTGATTTAAGCGTTAAAATCATGGAATTCGATAAGAACCAGAGCATACTATTGAAAGATATTTACCTTGAGCTTGATACAGCACTACAAGAAATGGAAAAACTGATCGGAAAAAGTAAGCATCCTGATATAATGAATCAAGCTAAGGAAATTATCAGGAGAATGTCGGATATAACCAATAAACTGAAAATGCTTTAAGATAAAAATGATATTGCCTGATAAACATAATGGCACAGCAGTAGAAACTTCTATCCTGATTGTAGATGATAATCCGAAAAACCTTCAGATTCTGGGCAATTATCTGCAAAATGAAGGTTACCATGTTGAATTTGCTTTGGAAGGTGATTCAGCTCTTAAATGGGTTGAAAGAATGGAATTCGATCTGATTCTTCTCGATATAATGATGCCGGGAAGAGATGGTTATGATGTATGTAAAATAATAAAAAGTGTTCCCGTAAAACAGAAAATCCCGATAATATTCCTTACGGCTAAAACCGATACGGAAAGTATTGTAAAGGGATTTGATTCAGGCGCTGTTGACTATATCACAAAGCCATTTAACCAGAAAGAGCTGTTAGCCAGGGTACGGACACAAATTGAACTCAAGAGAAACAGAGATGAGATAGCAAAAAACCTCGAAGATATTGAATATAAAAACAAACTTATAACATACAGCATTCAATATGCACAGACAATTCAGTCAGCCGTGATTAAGGCGTCTCAGAATGGTTCTGCTGTTTTTAAAGAACAATTCTTCCTATTCCTGTCGAGAAATATAGTCAGCGGCGATTTTTACTGGTTTCATAACACCGGCAGGAAAATATTGGCAGGTGTTTTTGATTGCACTGGTCATGGTATTCCCGGTGCATTCATGAGTATCCTGGGAATAACTTTGTTAAATGAGACAGTAATAAGAGAAGAAATTGTTGAACCTCCCCTGATACTTAAGCGGTTAAGAGAAAAAATCATTGAAGCCCTGGGACAAAAAGGTGAATGCTTTGAGGTTAAAGATGGGATGGACGGTGCAATAATAAGTTATGATCTGAATAATAAAACCCTGGTGTATTCCGGAGCATTCAATCCTGTTTTTATCCTGCGGAACAACGATATTATTGAATTGAAAGGAGATAAAAAGTCTTTAGCATATAGTGAAAATCTGTCTGATTTTTCACTCCAGAAAATGATATTACATCCGGATGACATCATTTACATGTTTACCGACGGATACAAGGATCAGTTTGGAGGACAGGATATGAAGAAACTTGGTTCCTGTCGATTCAGGGAACTGCTTATCAGATCACATAAAAATCCACTGGAAACTCAAAAGCAGCTTTTACTGGATGCTTTAAATGACTGGAAAGGAAATGAAGAACAGGTTGATGATATAACTGTGGTTGGATTGAAATTGTAATTCATATGAAAAGGCAGGTGCATAAAACCAAGTCGGCAAAGACTGACATCCTTATTGCCGAGGACAGCCCTACCCAGGCAGCTCAGCTAAAATATCTGCTTGAGAATAATAATTACAAAGTAGCGGTTGCCGCGAATGGAAAGAAGGCTCTAAGCATTATTTCTGAAAGACTGACGTCTATCATTATCTCTGATATCGTTATGCCTGAAATGGATGGATATGAACTATGCAATAAAATCAAGTCGGATAAAAGAACTGAAAATATTCACGTAATTCTACTTACCGGGCTGTCTGATCCGGAGGAGATTTTAAAAGGTCTTTCATGCGGCGCCGACAGCTTCATTACCAAGCCTTACAACGAGAGGTACCTCTTGTCGCAGATAAGCAAGTTCCTGTCAGGGGGTGATATTAAAAATGGGGGTAAAGTGCCTTTCGACACTAAAATATTGTTTAAGGGGAAGAAAAGGTCCATACAAACTGAGCAGCACAAAATTATTAATCTGCTGGTGAATATTTATGAAGGTGCAATACAGCAGAATGAAAAGCTGATCAGAACGCAGGAGGAACTCAGGCTTTTAAATGAAAAGCTCGAATCAATCGTTGAAGATCGTACATCTGATCTTAAAGATAAGATCAGGCTGAGTAACGAGATTGCTGAAAAGCTCACGTCAAGCGAGGAAAAGCTCCGCAGGATGTTTGAAACAATGGTTCAAGGTGTTGTATATCAGAATGCTGACGGGCATATCTTCTCAGCTAATCCGGCTGCTGAACGAATCCTGGGTCTGACATTCGATCAGATGCAGGGAAGAACTTCCATGGATCCCCGCTGGAAATCCATCCATGATGATGGCTCTGATTTTCCTGGGAACAAGCATCCTTCCATCGAGGCACTTTCCACAGGAAGAGAGGTTCACAATGTGGTGATGGGAATTTTTAATCCATTGCTCGACGGCTACACCTGGATAAATATCAATGCTATTCCTCTGTTCAGGTCAGGAGAGAGCAAACCTTACCAGGTCTACACTACCTTTGAAGATATAACCGAGCGCAGACAGGCAGAAGAAAAGATAAAGAATCTTCTTTACCGTCAGGAGGTTATTCTTTCATCCATTCCTAATATAATTATGGAAGTCGATAATGATAAAATATTTACCTGGGCCAATAAATCAGGTCTTGAATTCTTCGGCAACGATGTTGTGGGGAAGAGTGCTGAATCCTTTTTTGTTGGTGAGCAGGATACTTATAAGCTTTTCCAGCCAATTTTTAACGGGACAAAGAATGAACTTAATTTTGATAGCTGGCAACGACGACATGATGGTGAAGAGAAGCTCCTTACGTGGTGGTGGCGTGTGCTCAGGGATACACATGACAAAACTACCGGTGCTCTTTCATCGGCTCGTGATATTACTGACCGTTACATTACTGAGAAGAAAATAAGAGAAAACGAAAAGAAATATCATCAGATTTTCGATAATGTAACGGACCTGTACTTTGAGACTACTTTCGATGGAATAATAATGGATGTAAGTCCATCCATAACTCTCCTGTCAAAGGGCCAGTACAGCAGAAATGATCTGATCGGAAGATATATGTCTGATTTCTATCATGATCAGAGTACAAGACATTCATTGCTTACTAAGTTGAAAAGGGAAGGCTATGTCACTGATTTTGAAATCTTACTTAATAATAAAGATTGCTCTTTGGTCCCCTGTTCCATATCATCTAAAGTTATTCTGGATGACGAGGGCAAACCAGAAAAGATAATCGGCAGTATGCGTGATATCTCAGAAAGAAAAGAGTATGAATATGAATTGATAAAAGCAAAGGAAAAAGCTGAGGAAAGCGACAGGCTGAAAACTGCCTTTTTGCATAATATCTCCCATGAAATCAGAACTCCTATGAATGCAATTGTGGGGTTTGCATCAATGCTTGGAGAACCAGTACTGGACTCACAGACACGGCAATCTCATATTGAGACTATTATTCAAAGCAGCAACCACCTGCTGGAAATTATTTCCGATATTGTTGATATATCGAACATTGAAGCCAACCTGGTAAAAATCCATAAAACCGAGACCGACATAAATCTCTTGTTGAATAATCTTTGTAATCAGCTGTTACCGAAAGCAAGAGAAAAAAGAATCACCCTGGTTTGCGAGTCCCGACTCTCAGTAACTGATTCTAAAGTAATGATTGATTCAACAAAACTAAAACAGATTATTTTAAACCTGCTAAATAATGCGTTTAAGTTTACCATTTCAGGTTCTGTGACTATTTCCTGCAGGAAAACCGATAAATTTCTTGAATTCAGCGTGTCGGATACCGGAATTGGTATCCCAAAAGAGTATCATGAGCGGATATTTGACAGATTCTATCAGATACAATACAGTGAATCAAGAACATACGAAGGGACCGGACTTGGACTTGCCATATCCAAAGCCTATGTTGAACTCCTCGGAGGCAGAATATGGTTATCCTCAGAGCAGGGAAATGGCGCCACATTCTTTTTTACAATCCCATTTGAAAAATCGGTAGAAAAGTCAGTCCCCGTAACCGTTGAATCAATGAAACCGGATTATGTATTTCCCGAAACAAAGAATATCCTGGTGGCAGAGGATATTGACAGTAATTTTAAACTGATAGCCTATCTCCTATCATCCACAAATATTAAAGTCCACAGAGCTTCAAATGGGAAAGAAGCTCTTAACCTTGCTTTGAGCAGGAAGGATATAGATCT
Source organism: uncultured Bacteroidota bacterium (assembly GCA_937864815.1). Taxonomy (GTDB): domain Bacteria; phylum Bacteroidota; class Bacteroidia; order Bacteroidales; family VadinHA17; genus LD21. The sequence goes on along the minus strand of CALMJY010000173.1, from coordinate 8,914 downwards.
TATACTCATGGATATTAAAATGCCTGAGATGGATGGGTATACGGCAACCAGACTGATTCGCGAAGCAGGAATCAAAGTACCGATAATAGCCCAGACAGCTTTTGCGGATGACAGGGAAAAGGCAATTGGATCAGGTTGTTCGGGATTCATTTCAAAACCATTCGACAGGAAAAAGCTGATCTCGGTAATATCTGAATATTTGCAATAAAATTTATTTCTGACAATGAGAGGATTTCCCATAGCGAGACCTTTCCAAACTAAAAGAAATCTACTATTTGCATGCACATTTAAAAGCCTCATAGGCTGATGCACAACCAAAGCTTTTTAAAGAGCTTGCAAATAGACAATACGGTGACTGTTAACAAATTAACAAGACTTCAAACCAAGAAAAAAATAGAATCATTAACACTAACACGGACGGTAGGGTTAATAAGCTTGTCACACTTTTTGCTTTTGCTCCTGCACACAAGACAAATTTATAATGGGTGTTGCACATAAACGAATAATTATTAATGGAAACATTGATTAAAATAGAACGACTTAAAAAAAAATATGACGAATTTATAGCCGTTGATGGGATAAGTTTCGACATTAACCGAAATAAAATATTTGGACTTTTGGGTCCAAATGGAGCAGGTAAAACAACAACAATCTTAATGATTTGTGGACTATTGCCAATTACAGAAGGGGAAATCACTTTTGCTAATTGCAATGGTAAAGACAAAAAGTCTATAATTGGTTATTGCCCGCAGGAAAACATCTTCTACCCAAAATTGACTTGTTTGGAACAATTGCTATTTATGGGACAAATGTATGGTTTGCCTTCAAAGTCAGTTAAAATGAGAGCCATTGAATTGCTAAATCTTTTTGGTTTGGCTGATAAAACTCATGTAAGAGCAAGTAATTTATCTGGGGGAATGAAACGTAGACTTAACATTTGCCTTGCACTAATTCATGACCCCGAAATTCTTATTTTAGATGAGCCCGAAGCCGGATTAGACCCGCAAAGCAGAATTCTGGTCCGTGACTTTATAAAAACATACAGCATACAAAAGACAGTAATTCTTACAACACATAACATGGACGAAGCCGAAAGGTTATCTGACAGGGTTGCTATTATAGACCATGGAAAATTACTCTTGTTAGATACTCCTCAAAACCTTAAACGAACTGTGGGCGAAGGCGATATTCTTGAATTAGTAATTGAAAGCAACAATGAAAACTCAACTAAGATTTTTTCAGATAGTATTCAGCTACTTGATATGAATATCAAAATCAATGAAGATACTATATTTATCAAACATTCAAATATCATTGAACAATTGCCTGCAATAAAAAACATTGCTGAAAAAAGCGGACTAAAAATCGCAGAAATAAAACTTCGGGAAAATACACTCGAAGATGTATTCATTCATTTAACTGGCAGAAATTTAAGGCAATGAAAACAATTAGCATAATTTTAAAAAGTCTGAAAGAGCAAATCAGAAGCTATTGGGTACTTTTGCTTTCATTATCAATGGGGCCATTTTTTATTTTCGTTTATTTTCTGATAACGGAAACATCAAAACCTCAATATACAGTTTTGATTGCCAATAGTGACAAAGGAGCTTTTGTTAAGGGACAAACTATAAACTACGGTAATGAATTGATAGGATATTTTAAAAATTTCAAAACAGATAGTGTTGTTTTCCCATTTACAGTACATGAAGCATCAAACAGGACAGAAGGTATTGAGAGATTGAAAAACAAAAAAGCCGATGCTTTGATAATTATTGATACTGTTTTTTCTCAATCGTTGCTAAACCGAAAACTTTCAGACAGTACTTCGCTTGTTAATGTTGAATTTATCGGTGATTTGTCTAATACAAATTATTTGATTAGTGCCGTTTGGGCAAACGAAATAGTAAATGAATACGCATTGCAAATAACTAATAACAAAAGAATAGTCAATCTGAAAGAAACGGCATTAGGAACTTCGGCAACAGCAAGTGGTTTCGATATGATGGTGCCGGGTATTCTTATTGTATCATTAATAATGTTAATGTTTACAGCAAGTATTGCATTTGTATCAGAAGTTGAAAACAAAACCATTATGCGGTTGAAACTTTCAAAGTTGAGTGTTTTTCAGTTTTTGGCAGGAATAAGTTCTGTTCAGTTACTAGTTGGGGTTATCTCGGTTTTATTGACTTTGCTTACAGCGATTATGCTTGGTTTTAAGTATGAAGGTTCATTTGTAATTATGATTTTAATCGCCAGCTTAACCAGTTTGTCAATTATTTCTTTTAGTCTGATAATTGCAGCCATAACAAAATCATCCAATGAAGTTTTGGTTGTTGGTAACTTTCCTATGTTCTTATTTATGTTTTTTACCGGTGCTGCTTTCCCGTTAAAAAGTGAGGCCTTGTTTACAATAGCAGGTTATTCAGTTAATATTCAAGGATTAATGACCCCGACACACGCCATTTCAGCGCTAAACAAAACATTGATAATGAATATGGATGTGTCGAGTATAATTCCCGAAATCATTTCGATTATTGTTTTAACGATTTTTTATTTCATAATTGGAGGAATAATTTTCAAGCGAAGACATTTAAAACTAACATAAAAACCTCATGTGCCCAACAAAGTGTATATGCCATAAGGGTTTTAGTGGGTATTCAAGCGTTGTATCCCGCTCAAACTTTCGTATCGGTGGACAGGAAACTGCTCCGCAACCCCTTACGGCACATACACTCAACGTTAGCACAAATATTTCATACACAAAATATTAGCCTTCGCGCCGTCTTTAATATGTTCTACTTTAATAAAATAATTTCTGCCCCTTATCTGGACATGCCCCTCGTACGAAAGATAATTGGCCTACCCGCCGCCATATATCTTATTCTGTTAACAAAATAACTATACTGCCGTTTACCGGGACTTTGCCATCGCACGACAAACAAATACTTGTGCTAACAACTCTTAAATGATTTTTTCCTATTTTAGCCAATTACAGCACTTTAACAATGACCCAATTAAAATGGACAAAAATTTTAAAAACCAAGAAAAACGCATAGAAGCAGTATTTCAGAATAAAACTGAAGACTTATCTAAAAGATTGGATACTATTACCATCTATAAAGAATATCTGGATCAGAATTTATCTTACCCAATTGAGCTCACTGGGATTGAGGACTTCAGTTGGGAAGAATTTTACCTTCTGGGACCTGGCAGTCTAAAAGAGTATGAAAAACTAAAAAAATCAAATCCATCATACCTTGATACTTTTATTCTGGAAAAAACTGGTGAGCGATATGACGAATACGATGGACTAATTGTTGACGTAATACGAGTTACTGATAAAAAACGATTCCAAATCCCTCTAAGTGAATTGAAGTCTACGAATAAAAGATCCAAAAATTATAAACTGCTTGATGATTATTCTGTATGGATCGTAAATTTTTAAGTATCTCATGGATAACAATATACTTGTGCTAACAAGCGGGTATAGGCAATAAGTTTGTCACAATTTTTGCACTACACCTAGACAACTTTATAGTGATAGATAAATCTCGTTCGTTTACAAACTTTGTGATTTCGGCTCTGGACAGATCCGTGCTAAAGAGACAATTAAATCTATCGCCGGGATTTGCAAAAATTGCGCCATACCTTCCTTGCCACAGGGACAACTTTTCGGTTAAAGTACCAGGACTGGTGGCCTGCTGGCTGTGTCAGGTAACACTTACTGCCCATACCCGCTGGCCGTTAGCCATAACTTGAAACAAACCTACCAATATGATAAATGAATTTCTAAATTACTGTAACAGTAATTATTCAAGAACAAAAATCTGCTCAGATTGTAAGAATCAATGTCCACAAACTGGTGATTGCGAAAAATGTCTCGAGAACATTCATTATGGGAAGAGAGAAAACGGGTATAACTGTCAAAATATTTTGTATTTCTACAGTTGCAAATACACATATAAATATTCGTCCGAAATTTGGTATTTATTAGTCAAATACAGCAATCTTAAAAGATTAAGTGAATTAAACATTTTATCCTTAGGATGTGGATCATGTCCTGATTTTATAGGAATTGATACTCTACAGAAAGAGCTGAATCCTAAAAAATCTATAAAATATTGTGGAATAGAAATAAATAAAGATTGGAGACCTATTCATGACTGGATAAAAAGTAATACATCAAATCCTTTTGAGGTAAAATATAAAGATGTATATGAATTCCTTGACAATACAGATTCCTTCTTCAAAAACAATTCTCCAAATATTGTGATAATCAGTTACTTGATTTCTGAACTCTTAAGATCAAATTCAAATATAATCAATCTTAAAAAGTTACTGATAAAGAATATTCTTAACAGATTACCAAAAGATTCATATATAATAATAAATGACTTCAATAGAGGTCTATCAGATGTTGATCCCAGATCACACTATGGTGATATAGGAAATATGGCTAAAGAAATACCAAGTGTCAACGTATATAGCTATCACTATGCTCATAGCTTAAGTAATTACTTTTGGTATCACAATCAACATCCAAAAAACAATATTCTTTTTACAGTCAATCCTAAAATAAGTAAATTCAATCCTTGGCAATTCTGTTCAAGTGCACAACTTATTATAGAAAAATTATAATGATAATCAGCGCCAGCCGGAGAACCGATATACCTGCCTTTTATTCTGATTGGTTTCTAAATAGAATAAAAGAGCAATTTGTATTAGTTAGAAATCCATTTAACAGTAAACTACTTTCACGTATAGATCTAAATCCAAACAAAATAGACTGTATTGTGTTTTGGACTAAAAATCCTAAAAATATAATATCCAGACTCGAAGAATTAAAAGACTATAAATATTATTTCCAATTTACCTTAAATCCTTATGATTCATCAATTGAATTGAGAGTTGCTAAAAAAGTCCAGATTATTAAAACATTTATTGAATTATCTCAGAAGATCGGGAAAAGTAAAGTTATTTGGCGATATGATCCGATCTTCCTTACAAGAAAAATGGACATTAAATATCATATAAAATACTTCAACCATTTAGCAGAAATATTATCCCCCTATACTGAAAAATGCATAATCAGCTTTTTGGATTTATATAAAAAATGTGAGAAGAATATAAAGACGCTTGAAGCAAGGGTACCCAATAATCATGACATAATCGAACTTAGTCATGGGTTTAAAAATGCTACAGGACTTTATGACTTAAAAATTGAAACCTGCTCTGAAGATATTGACCTAATGGATTTCGGTTTTGAACATGGCCATTGTGTCGATCAAGACTTGATTGAAAGAATTATTGGCTATAAAATAAAAGCAAGTAAAGACAAATATCAAAGAAATGCTTGTGGCTGTATAGAAAGCACAGATATTGGAGAATATAACACCTGCAGTCATAATTGCCTCTATTGTTATGCAAATTACAGTCTAACCGCTGTAAAAAATAACATTTTGAAACATGATCCTTTATCGCCTTTGATAACCGGTCAGATCACAAAGGATTGCATTATAAAAGACAAAAACGATTACTTCCAAAGTAATTTAAGATTTAAATAAAAGCTATGGCTAACACGGACGGTATAATTCATAAGCTCGTCACGGTTTTTGCCTTTGCTCCTGCTCTCAAGACAAATTTGTGATGGTTGTTGCACTCGGACATTCGCATCTGCCCAATAATTAAATCCTGTGCATTGACAGATTTCTAACTCCTAGATAAATTATACAGTGACAGTCGTTATGCTCTATCAAATCGGCAACATGTGCGCCATACTCTTCTTGTAACGTTACAGCTTTCAAACTAAAATACTAGGCTCTTGCACAGATATAAGTCGGGTGACAAAACCTTCCCAAATTGGTGGGACTTTAACGGTCACTTGAGAACCTTTTAAATAATCTTTACAATATGATACAAACCAATAATGAGCATGACAACCTTAGAGAATTGCTGCTCAAATTAGGAGAAGATGCAGATTCTATAAAAATTGCTTCAGCTTTTTACTCAGATTCAGACATCATTTCCGGCTGGGCAGATCAATCGAAAAACATACAATTAATAGTTTCATTAAGACCACCAACAAATTACTATTCTTTAAAAAGTATTCAAATAAAATCAAGAATTAGCATTCATTTTCTAGGTGACTCCTTTCATTCAAAATTCATTCTCTTTTACCGAAATAATAGACCAAAATACTGTGTAATAGGTTCATCTAACTTTACATCTGGCGGACTTTTTAAAAATATAGAAACTAATGTATTATTGGAAGACCAGCAAACACTTGACGAAATGGTTGATCACTTTAATCATTTATTCAATCAATCATACATCCTTCAACCAATAGACCTAGAAAATTATAAACACATATATGAAAAAGCGTTGCATAGACTAAAACAATCTGAAGGAGAACAAAAGGTTTTTCAAAGGAAAGTCCTAGGTAATAGAACCTTACAACAAAAGAAGAAAATCAATCCTAAAGCAAAACAGTATCTAATTTTCTGGCGCCAAATTGATGATGTAAAAGAAATTGTAAAAGATATTTCTTCTCGAGAATACCCAGGAGTCCCTATTTACCTTACTATAGATCATTTTTGGCACTGGATTAAGACGGTTTGGTTTAAAGAAAATAAACCAAGACTAAATTTAAATGAAAGGAAAAAGGAAATTCCTAAGCTGTTTTTGGAATACTGTAAATGGGATAAAACAACATATAATCATACCCTACGTATGGCAAAACGATCCAAAGAAATTTATTCTAAACTACTTTCGACCAGGCACATCGACACATTATCTATTGAAGAGGCTAGAGTTGTATATAAGAATCTACATTCATCTGAAAAAAGAGTGCAAAGGTTTTATGCAGATATTTCTTTTGTACATGACAATAAGATAGAAAAAATAAGATCATCATTAAAATATCTTCTGTACTCAAATGATGACATCGAGATTAGGATACATAATTTATGCCACAATCCTGACTATAAATTAACGTGAGTTCGACATAACAATATTATATAAATCACTGGTTATTAACAAATTAATATCATTATGTTAATAACTATATGATTTACAATGAGTTATAAAAAAGGATTCTTTCCAAATTTGTAGTGCCAACCAACAAAAACAGAAAGAATCCATGAATGATTTAAAAGACAAACTTATAGAAATATTTTGTAATGTTGATGATTTTAACGATGTATTCATCAACGAGTTACGAACACACCAGATTGGAGATGGTTCGCGGAAACGGATCAAGCCTTGCAGTTTAAATGAGAGTGAGGTAATGACCATTGTAATTTATTTTCATTTAATGCGTTACAGAGACTTCAAACATTATTATCTTTTTCATGTCTGTGAACATATGCATGGTGACTTTCCAGGACTCGTATCATATAACCGGTTTGTTGAGTTAATGCAAAAGGTCTTATTACCTATGGCTGTTTTTCTTAAAACACGCTGTCTGGGTAATTGCACTGGAATATCCTATGTAGACTCCTCCCATATTAAGGCTTGTCATATTAAGCGGGCTCACTCACATAAGGTTTTAAAAGGCCTTGCCACAAAGGGACAGTGCAGCATCGGATGGTTCTTCGGGCTTAAACTGCATTTTGTCATCAACGACAAAGGAGAGATACTCGACTTTATGCTCACTCCCGGGAATGTCGATGACAGACAACCGCTTCTTGGTACTAACCTATTAGCCAGGATCTATGGAAAGCTCTTTGGAGATAAAGGATACATATCACAATCTCTATTTGAGAAGCTCTTCATAGACGGGATCCATCTGATCACAAAACTGAGAAAGAACATGAAAAACTCCCTGATGCTCCTTTCAGACAAAATATTGCTCCGAAAAAGAGCCCTTATTGAGTCGGTTCTGGATGAACTTAAAAATATTTGCCAAATAGAACATACTCGCCATAGAAGTCAGGAAGGGTTTATAATCAACTTGTTATCTGGTCTAATCGCTTATTCCTATTTACCTAAGAAGCCATCTCTTAATCTTGAAATAATCGATCAATCTAAGGGTTTATATTTTTAACTTTATATCGAACTCACGTTAAATTAGGTCAATTAAGCTACTCTGGTATCCAGGAAATTATTGGATGGGTTAATCCTGACAGATTTCCTCTTAGAAATGAGAAAGCTGACTTCGCTATACAAGTTGTTGGTTATGATTTAAATAGTTAAAAATTAAAACATTTAAATCTAGATTCTAATACTCAACTAATGAACTTATACTAATAAAACAGATGAATAAACTTGACATTAAACTAGAAAACTGTTATGGTATTGGAAAACTTCTCCATTCGTTTGATTTCTCAAAAAGCAACTCATATCTAATTTATGCACCAAATGGGACAATGAAGAGTTCCTTTTCAAGGACATTTAGTGATATTTCAAAAAATGACAAAAAGACTTTACCATGTGACAGAATTTATCAAGCCCGTAAAACAATCTTTGATGTAAAAGTCGATGGCGCTCCTATAATACCAGAAACAATCTTAGTGATTGATGCAGAGGATAATAATTTCGATGCTTCTGCGAAAATCAGCAACTTTATTGCAAGCAAAGAGCTTAAGAAAAAATATGATGAAATATATCAAGAACTTGATAAAAACAAAAGTGATTTTATTAAAAAACTTAAAAATATTTCCCAAAGCTCTGACTGCGAAAATGAGTTTATTGAAACTTACCCAACAGATCTAACCAATTTTTTTGAATCTCTAGAAACTATTAAAGATCTCCTTATCCAGAAAATCACCAGATACACATTTAGATATAATGATGTATTCGACAAGAAAGGTAGTGTAAAGAAGTTTCTTGAAAAGAATCATTTAATGTTAATCTCATATATGTAAAATCCGGTGATATTGAGCACCCTGTTCCGATTTAAAGTGAGCAATCAATT
>CALMJY010000172.1 GCA_937864815.1 uncultured Bacteroidota bacterium | reverse complement strand
AACTTAACATTCTTCACATCCGCTATTATCACGCCAGAATAATAAAAATCAATAATCTGCTGATAGCTGTTTCCATTTGCTGCCATCTCCATGGCACCTTCCTGGCATAGCCCAACACCGTGACCATATCCTTTTCCCCTGAAAGTAACAGAGTCTCTTGCAGCAATCACAGAGAAATAGGAAGATCTCAGCTTCAGATCATCCCTGATCTTCCCGAACGGCATTGTAAAACTACCTGCCTTGTAATCGACCCACCTTTTATTCTGGTAAAAACTAAGAAGGGAAAGGTCATTTACTTTTCCTGTATATCCAGCACCCTTAATGTAATCTATCCATTCATTGAATCCGATTTTTTTCTCCCAGGTTGAATTCCGTGAATTCAGACAGTGAGGATCTGCAATGCTCCTCAGGTATGGCAAGTCAGTGAGCCATACATCTTTTGAAGCTACTGTCATACCACCGCAATTGGAATGAAATGCAGAGATAATCAGAGCACTGTCCTTATCAAGTATGACCATTCCTCTTGTTTCCTGTGATGCAGAGTTTATTACAGAATCTGTAGTTATACCATTAAATGCCTGGCAATGTGTATTATCACAGACATTGTAGTTATCATGAAGATGTTTATCGAGATGACTATACAAATAAGTCCGTGCAATAATTGCCTGGGTTTTAAAATATTCTTTATGCTTATTGATGCCGCCTTCAGCCCTTACAACTCCCGCAATATAGCTTTCAATATCTATATTATTTATCAGTACGAGGGTCTCCAGATCAGGTAAACATGAAAAATCACCTTTATAGAATTGCCGAACGGGTTCCAAACCGTTTGTACGAAGTGAGAAAGATGAGGCTTCTGATCCCGCAGTCAGATTAAGGGAATCAGTTACAAATCCGGCTGAATTACGGGGCTTAACTGCAAGCCTGCCATCATACTTCGAAATAACTATCAGATCATTTTTCCTGAACACCTCAGGACCATCATGATAACCTTTCAGCACATATTCTCCACCGGTTACAGCAAATACAACAGTTTCCGGCGTCTTTGATGAGAAGAGCCGTATCTTAATCTGGCCCTGCGCAACAAACGAAGCTGCAAAAAAAATAATCAGTATAAATCTGAGTTTACTAGTCATTATCATTTTTATATCTGTGAAAATCAGCGCAATCTGCGGGAGAGCCCTATAAATTTTGCCCGCTGATCCCGTTGATCGTCGCAGATTTTTTTAATTCTTTAACCATTCTTTCAGCAACTCTTGAAGAAGCTCCTGAGGGACCTATCTTCACCTTAAGGGTTTTATAATCTTCAAGAATCTTCGCCCTCTTTGAACCATTGAGAAGAATTGCCCTGAGCTCTTCAAGAAGTTTTTTTTCGGTGAGGTCATATTGGACAAGCTCCCTAATAACCTCTGATCCCATAATAAGATTAACCAGGGAGATATACTTCACTTTTATAACCATCCATGCAATGAGCATTGAGAAAAAGTCACCCTTGTAACAGACAACCTGAGGAGTTCCCATAATTGCAGCTTCAAGTGTTGCTGTACCTGATGTGACCAGAGCTGCATCAGCCAGATGAAGTATTTCATAGGTCTTTTCCTTGATAAGACTGACAGGGGAATCGCCGATAATCTTTTTGTAAAGATCATCCGTAATATTTTTAACACCTGCAAGAACAAACTGATAATCAGGAAAATGAACCATAATTTTTTTCATCTGCGGGAGTACCAGCTCAATTTCATGTTTTCTGCTTCCTGCCAGAAGTGCAATAATTGGCTTGTCACCCAGTCCCAGCGCCTTTCTTATTACATCCTTTGGAGGGAAAAGTGCAACCCGTCGTTCTGTTTCATCTACCAGCGGATTACCAAGGTATTCAACTGTTATACCATGCTTTTTATAGAACTCTACCTCAAAAGGAAAGATAATATACATTCGGTCGATATGCTTCCTGACCTTCACAACCCTTCCTTCATTCCATGCCCATAGCTTTGGAGAAATGTAATAAAAAGTCCTGAAGCCTTCTTTTTTTGCCCATTCAGCGATCCTGAGATTAAAGCCGGGATAATCAATGAATATAACTACATCGGGCTTTATCTCCGAAATCTGTTCCTTACACAAAGTTAGATTTTTCGATATTGTACCCAGGTTTTTTACAACTGCGACAAAGCCCATGAAAGCAAGCTCTTTATAATGTTTGAGAACCTTTGCTCCTGCAGACTGCAGCAAATCACCACCCCAGCAAAAAACCTCACACTCACTGTCATGTACCTTCAATCCTCTTACAAGGTTGGAGCCGTGAAGATCGCCGGATTGTTCACCTGCTATTATGAAGTACTTCATGTCAGAAACTTGATTGCAAATACTATTATGGCCCAGACAATTGTAATTGCAAGTACACCCTTGGTGGCTTTCAGCATATCGAGCCAGTTGAATCCCAGAAAAATTATTACATTGGGAAATACACATAAAGATATGGAGTGCGTAATCACTCTTCCTTCCACGATCTTCAACAGAAAATCCCTGATTGTGGTGTCACCTGCAGTAAAGGCAAATATGATAAGACCTACCACAAAGGGAAGTAACAGCCCTGAAATAACTCCTACTGTTACCTTATCGAACTTACTATAGTTAATCATTTTCTGAATTTTCCCTTAAGTTTTTCAATGTACCAGTGTGCAGTCATGTCGACTGATACAGGGACCACTGATACATAGTTATTGGCAAGAGCCCATTCATCAGTATCCGTTGCATCAGGTTCGTGATTTATATATACACCTGTAAGCCAATAATATGTTTTACCCATCGGGTCCTTACGCTTTTCAAATTCCTCTTTCCAGTTTCCTTTTGCCTGGCGGCAGATTTTGATTCCTTTTATTTCATCTTTAGGTGCTTTGGGAATGTTCACATTCAGGCAAACACCTGCAGGAAGAGAATCCTTTTCCACTATCTTCATCACTGTCCGGATGTATTTCCGGCAGGCAGTGAAATCGGCAGCAGGTGAAAAATTATTGAGTGAAAATCCAACAGATGGTATTCCGTAAAGACAACCTTCAATAGCTGCGGCCATGGTTCCTGAATAAAGAACGCTTACAGATGCATTGGCGCCATGGTTTATTCCTGACACTACCCAGTCAGGCTTTCTGTCGAGAAGCTGGTTGATAGCCAGCTTTACACTATCAGTGGGTGTACCGTTACACGCATAGATCCTGTGCCGGTCGGTTTCTTCCAGCAGCTTTACCCTGAGAGGAGTCTTTACAGTAAGTGCCTGTGACATACCTGACATGCTTTCAGTTGTTGAAACAAGCACCACCTTGCCGAATTCCTCCATTACCTCAAGGAGTGTTTTCAGTCCGGCTGCATAAAGTCCGTCATCATTTGTAAGCAGGATCAGCTTGTCTTCTTTTTCAATTACCATATAAAATTATTTGAGGTACAAATATAGATAAAATAGGTGCGTGATTTAAATCTGCTGCATAGTCATATTTCAAAATTCCTTACTTTTGCATCTTTGATTATAATTCTATTCATAAATGAAGATTTCTTATAACTGGGTAAAAGACTATCTGAAAATTGACCTGGAACCAATAAAAGTGGCAGAGATACTAACCGGTATCGGACTCGAGATTGAGGGTGTTGAGGAATGGGAATCTGTAAGGGGAGGTCTTAAAGGAGTAGTTATAGGTCAAGTTCTTAAATGCAGAAAGCATCCTGATGCAGATAAGCTTTCAGTTGCAACCGTTAATACCGGAGGTCCGCAGCCATTGCAGATAGTTTGCGGAGCGCCCAACGTTGCCGCAGGACAGAAAGTTGCAGTTGCAACGATAGGAACCACACTCTATTTGGGATCAGAGGTTCTTGAGATTAAGAAATCAAAGATCAGAGGTGAAGTTTCAGAGGGAATGATATGCGCTGAAGACGAGCTCGGACTTGGAACAGATCACCAGGGTATAATGGTGCTAAGGGATGATGCAGTTACGGGTTCACCTGCGGAAAGTTACTTTAATATTTCAAGGGATACCGTTTTCGAAATCGGACTTACCCCGAACAGAATCGACAGTGGTTCTCATTACGGAGTTGCGAGGGACCTTGCAGCTTACCTCAGCCTGAATTCAGGACTTGAAGCTAAAGCTGTTTTGCCCGACCTTTCTACATTCAAACCCGATAATAAAAACAATACTTATGACATTGTTATTGAGAATCTTACCGATTGTCCCAGGTACTCAGGAATTACTATCAGTAATGTAACAATAAAGGAATCACCACAATGGCTTAAAGATAAACTAAAGGCTATCGGACTGAATCCTGTCAATAATGTTGTTGACATAACAAACTTCGTTCAGCATGAGATTGGTCAGCCGCTTCACTCCTTCGATGCTGATAAGATAGAAGGTAAGAAAGTTATAATCAAAAACCTCCCTGACAAAAGTAAGTTTGTGACTCTTGATTCAGTGGAAAGGAGTCTGTCTACCCGCGATCTTATGATATGCAACACTAAGGAGGGAATGTGTATCGGGGGGGTATTCGGTGGAATTGAATCGGGTGTAAGCGGATCAACCAGGAACATTTTCCTTGAGAGCGCCTACTTTAATCCGGTTTCAATCAGGAAAACATCAAAACGGCATGGGTTAAAAACAGATGCCTCATTCAGATTTGAAAGAGGTGCAGATCCCGAAATAACCACATGGGCTCTCAAAAGAGCAATAATGCTGATAAAGGAACTTGCCGGGGGAGAAATATCCTCGGATGTTATTGATATATATCCTGTTCCGATAAAAAGAGCCGTGATTGAAGTTAATTATAACAATATATTAAGACTCATAGGTAAGAGAATTGAAAAGGCTGTAATTAAGCGGATACTTACACTTCTTGAGATCGTTATACTTGAAGAAAAAGGAGATATAATGGTTCTTGAAATACCTGCCAGAAGAGTCGATGTGAAGAGGGAAGCAGATGTAATTGAGGAAATTTTGAGAATCTATGGCTATAATAACGTTGAGATAAGTAATCATGTCAACTCAACAATAACCTATTCTGAAAAGCCTGACAGGGAAAGGGTTGTAAACCAGGTTTCCGATATGCTGGCATCAAACGGATTTGCTGAGATTATGTGTAATTCTCTCAATCCTGCGACATGGTTTGAGCAGAATGATGATTTTGACAGGGAGCATCTTGTTTTACTTGCCAATCCACTAAGCTCCGATCTTAACGCAATGAGACAAAGTCTGTTGTACGGTGGACTCAGTTCCGTTACCTGGAATATCAACAGACAGAACCATGACCTTAAACTGTTTGAATTCGGCCATTGCTATTTCTATAAGAAACCAGGCGATACGCATCCTACACCAGATCATTATTTTGAGCTTGAGTATCTTGATCTGTTTCTCACCGGTCATCCTGTAAGGCAGACCTGGAACAGCAAAACCAATCCTACCGATTTCTTCAATATCAAATCATATGTTGAAATGATAATGTCGCGACTCGGGTTCAGACCGGATTCATCTGTAATAAAAGAAAGTGAAAAGAAATATTTTTCCGAGTCAATTTCATGGATTCATAATAACAGGATTGTAGCGGAAGCAGGTAAAATATCAAAGAAATATCTGAAGCAGTTTGATATAGCACAGGATGTCTATTATGGCAACATAGCATGGGACCTGCTTTTAAAACTAGTGAAAAATCATTCCATATCATTTCGTGAACTCCCAAAATATCCATGGGTCAGAAGAGATCTTGCACTGCTTCTGGACAGGAGCATAAAATTCAGCCTGATCAGGGATCTTGCATTAAAAACAGAGAAAAACATTCTTCAGGATATATCTCTTTTTGATGTATATGAAAGCGACAGTCTTGGTACAAACAAGAAATCATATGCTGTGAGCTTTACCCTTCGGGATGATCTCAAAACACTGACAGACAAAAACATAGAGAAGGTGATGAATAACCTTATCAAAACCTTTGAAAGTGAACTAAAAGCCCAGATCAGGTAATGGATAAACGGATTGAGCTGATAAAAGGAGATATAACAACTCTTGCAGTAGATGCCATTGTAAATGCCGCCAATACCAGGCTGCTTGGAGGTGGAGGAGTTGACGGCGCTATTCATGCAGCTGCCGGCCCTGATCTCCTTCAGGAATGCAGAAATCTTAACGGATGTGAAACCGGAAAAGCAAAGATCACCAGGGGTTATCAGCTTAAAGCGAAGCATATTATCCATGCAGTCGGCCCCATATGGTACGGAGGGCACCGGGATGAGACTGAAATGCTGGCATCGTGTTATAAGTCGTCGCTTGAGATAGCCAGGGACAATAAAATAAAAACCCTTGCTTTCCCGGGAATTTCAACAGGTGTATACGGTTTTCCAAAGGATCTTGCTGCCTTTATAGCTGTAAATGAAACAAAACGGTTTCTTCAGAAAAACAAATATCCGGAGAAGGTAACATTTGTTGCTTTTTCTGATGAGCACTTTGAAACTTACAGTAAGCTTCTCGACTGATTATGAATTTCCTACAACCGCTTGGTAAGTACTTTTCTCTTGTCAGGTTCAGCCATACCGTCTTTGCAATGCCATTTGCAATGATCGGATTTGCACTTGGAATATCGGCAGGTGAATTCCACTTCAGCCTGAAACTTCTTATTCTGATTATATTGTGTATGGTCTTCGCAAGGAATGCAGCCATGGGTTTTAACCGCCTTGCTGACAGAAATTTTGATGCACTTAATCCCAGGACAAAAACCCGGGAAATACCCTCCGGAATTATTTCGGCCAAAGCAGCATCTTTATTCGTGATAATAAATGCAGGCTTATTCATTCTGACAACCTTTTTTATTAACCGGCTTGCTTTCTGGCTTTCTCCTGTTGCACTTCTGGTGATACTGGGCTACAGCCTTACAAAGAGGATCACTGCATTATGCCACCTTGTTCTGGGCATCGGACTCAGCCTGGCTCCTATCGGCGCATATATTTCTGTAACAGGCAGATTTGATTTTCTCCCTCTTATTTACTCATTCATTGTTCTTACATGGTCAAGCGGATTTGATATAATATATGCATTGCAGGATGACGATTTTGACAGGTCGGCTAACCTTTATTCTATTCCCTCACTTATTGGCAGGCAAAAGGCTCTGTTTGTTTCCTCAGGATTGCATGTATTAACATTTATTCTTGTTGCAGGAGCCGGAATAACCGGAGATACGGGATTATTATTCTGGACCGGAGCTGCTCTCTTTTCAGCTTTGCTTCTATACCAGCATCTGATTGTTAAGCATAATGATCTGAGCCGGGTCAACCTGGCATTCGGTACAACAAATGGAATTGGAAGTATTATTTTTGCCCTATTTGTAATAGCGGACCTGTATTTCAGATTCCGATAACAATTGCATTTTCAGACAATTTGGATGATTTAGGATTTTTTTGTTTCTTTCAGTAGTAATAATTTTCAAATATGGGGCAGATTGTCATTAAAGAGGTTCAGACAAAAAAAGAAAGGCAGATTTTTGTTTTCCTTCCTGAAAAAGTACATAAGAACGAACCGGAATGGCTTCATCCAATATATATGGATGAAAAGCTTCTCTTCAACAAGGATAAGAACAAGTCGTATAAATATGCCGATGCTGTTTTACTTCTTGCATACAGAGACAAAAAGCCTGTTGGCAGAATTATGGGTATCATAAATAACAGGTATAATGAAATCCATAATGAGCAAAACGGAAGATTCTGCTTCATGGAATGCTACGATGATAAGGAGGTATTCCATGAACTGATCAGTGCGGTTGAGAAATGGCTGAAAGAAAGGGGAATGAAAAAAATTATTGGTCCTCTGGGATTTTCAGACAAGGACCCTCAGGGTTTTCAGATTGAAGGATTTGAATACCCTCAGTTTATGACAAGTGCAAATAATTCACCCTACATGCCAGAATATCTTGAGAGTGAAGGATATCTCAAGAAAGTCGATCTGGTTAACTACCTTGGAAAAATACCGGAGAAATTTCCGCTTGTATATGAAAAAGTGCTCTCAAGAATGGAGCACATGATGGAGTATAAGATCATCGAATTTAAATCGATTAAGGAATTGAAACCGTATATTCTTGAAGTACTGGAACTTATGAATGAAACATTCAACGAAATATATGGGTTTGTTCCTCTTAACGACAACGAAAAGATTGAGTTTGCTAACAGGTACCTGCCAGTTCTTGACCCAAAATTCATCAAGTTAATTAAGACCAATAATACACTTGTAGGGTTTGCGATCGGAATGCCGGATTTCAGCAGAGGGATAAGACAGGCAAAAGGAAGAATTTTTCCTTTTGGTATTATCCGCATCCTGATTGATTCCAAAAGATCAAAGAAACTTCTAATGATGCTGGGCGGGGTAAAGAAAGAATACAGGGGTAAAGGACTCGATGTGCTGATGGGAGTAAAAATACTACAGTCAGCTATAAAACATAAAATGGAAACTCTCGATAGTCACCTTGTTTTGGAAAACAACACAAAAATGAGGGGTGAATACGAACGTGTTGGTTGTCAGGTCGTTAAAAAATTCAGGATCTACGAGAAAGATTTATAAAAGCGGTTTTCCGGCTACCGGCTACCGGCAACCGGCAACCGGTTAAAACCTGAAAGCAAGCGAAATACCTACCATCTCCTTGAACTGGACACGGGCGGTTTTCTTTACTGAACCATCCGGATTCTTTACAGGCAGGCCATCATCGCCGATAACTGCAGTCTTTGTATCATCATCAAAAATCAGGTGTGTGTTAATCCTGAGATCTGTAAACCAGTTAAGGTTTGCCGTAAAAATCATTTCCCAGTCAATATCAATGTTCTGAGGATTGTTAATATAATTGGTAAAGAGCTGGAGCCTGTTTGTCATTGTAAGAGATTTTTTAGGTTTCCAGCTATGAGTAACCATAATGCTCACACCAGGCTCATGTCTCGACTTTTTGCCAGCTTCAATACCATGTTTGGTCTGATCAATGTTAGTTGTATCTGTCATATAAGTTCCTTTATACGACAATGGTGAAAAGTTTAGCGATGTATTTGCATTTGGTTTATAATCAAGACCGAAACCGGTAGTAAGAATGGCAGGATTTATCATCTTTGAAACCAGAATAGCAGTATCAGGTTTATCTTTAACTTTGACATAGGAATAGCCCGGCGCCAGCTGAGTTTTAAAAAGAAGGATTGCACTAAAATCAAACTTCCCGAATGCCTTATGGTTCAGTTTAGAGTTGGTCTCAATTATATCGGTATTCTTCCTTACAGGATTATCGCCTGAAGCAAGAAAACCCAGCTTTATCCTGGCGAAGTTGTTTGATGAAAGTTTTAACTGTTTATTGTTATAATCGGCATATCCTGTAACATCAAGTAAGGATGCAATACTTTTTTCACCTCCTTTAACCCAGTTAAAAAGTGCTGACTGGCTAAAGACAAGGTTTGCCTCAGTCCTGTATTTCCAGTATTTCTGCTTTACAACAATTCGCTGAACTTCAAGGAGTTTTGATTTATCCTGCTGCTGCACATTTATCCTTGCCTCAGCATTACCTGTTTCCTGTTTTGGCGGACGTTTGAAATTAACTCCCTGCTCAAGATAAAGGCCTACAGTATTTCTGCCATTATTACCAAGCCATACGGTAACAGAATCATCAAATTCGTTCCTGAGCCAGTAACGCGACATATTATCTGCTTTTGAATTAAGCCATAAGGGAGTCATTGTATTGCTTATACCAGTGAAATTAATGATTGAAGAATCCCGATCCTCCATGAATTTCAGAAGAGATTTTGCAGCTACTTCAATTGAATCACCCTGGTAGGGATAATTGAGATACCGGAATGGAAAAAGGGAATTTGAGGATGATGCCTCATTTAATGTATCAATTATTACCAGTATGGATGTATCCTTAACTCCACCTTCAGGCAGCCTGAATGCTGTTGTATCCTGAATCTTGAATCTTTGAGGCTCCCATATATAAAACTTATCCCAGGAAACTTTGAGGGAATCATAAGGATATTTCTTAAGATATACATCAGATGAATCATATGGCGGATTGGATGCCTGAAATACGAGTTGCATTAAAGCTTTGCGCAGTGGATCATCAGTCTTTTGCCAGAAGTGAGGCTGCAGTCTTTGCTCCAGGAACCTGATAGCCTGCCTGGTGGTAAGCACTATCTCAGGCTTTTTATGGATATCACTATAAATTACCCCAATTCTTTTAAGCGAATCGATTATTTCTCCTGCAGTCATAATACTATCATTAACATCTTGTGAAACAGCAGTTAATTCGAAACACAGGTAGACTGTTATAAAAAATAATTTGGAAAAGATTTTTTTCATTTCACCAGATTTTATCATCTTGTTTTACCGGTTGAATATATCACAAATAACTATTATTTTTACTAACCAAATCTATCAAAATTGGTTTTACCTTCCATTATAACGCAGAATCCGGTGACTGATATATACAGAAATATCAAAAACAGGGATTTTTTTTCAGATTAGTAGAATCGATCTTTCATGGATTGAGGAATTCGCCTGTCTGTTTTTCCCACGGCGTGCAACAATTAAGTCTGTTTTCGAAAATCCACCCCTATCCCGATGGCTATCGGGACCCCCAGGGGGGACTTATTGAAAGACAATAACTTACTAAGCCCCCCTTGGGGGGTTGGGGGTTTTCAAGTACAATAAATATTTTAATAAAAAGCAACTATGAAATTACCTTTTGCAGAACCATTCAAAATAAAGATGGTTGAAAAGATTTACAGGAGCACACTTCAGGAGAGAGAACGATGGATCAGGGATGCCTCCTTTAATCTCTTCAACCTCAGATCGGAAGAAGTATACATTGATCTACTTACCGACTCAGGTACAGGTGCTATGAGTGATAAGCAGTGGGGAGCTATCATGACCGGCGATGAAAGTTATGCAGGAGCTTCCTCATATTATAACCTGAAGGATGCCATCTGGGATATTACAGGTTTTCAGTATTTCCTGCCTGCACACCAGGGAAGGGCTGCAGAAAATGTGCTCTTTTCGGTACTTGTAAAAGAGGGTGATATCGTGCCCGGCAATTCTCACTTCGATACTACAAAGGGTCATATAGAATTCAGAAAGGCAAAAGCTGTTGATTGTACAATAGATGTTGCAAGAGATCCTTCTGCCATTCATCCATTTAAAGGGAATGTTGATCTGGAAAAACTGGAAAATGTTCTTAAGAATAATCCATCCGGTAAAATACCATTTATAATAGTCACGGTAACCAATAACACCTCCGGGGGTCAGCCTGTAAGTATGTCCAATATCAGGGGAGTATCAGAACTTGCCCGACGCTACGGGATAAAACTCATTATTGACGGTGCCAGGTTTGCTGAAAATGCCTATTTCATCAAAACAAGGGAAAAGGGATTCTCAAATATGCAGATCTCTGAAATCACGAGGGAGATGTTCTCATATGCTGACGGCATGACGATGAGTTCAAAGAAAGATGCAATTGTGAATATGGGCGGTTTTATTGCATTCAGGGAAGAGAAGCTATTCAGGCAGGCTTCAACGTTTAATATAATCTTTGAAGGATTCATTACTTATGGAGGAATGTCGGGCAGGGATATGAATGCACTTGCTCAGGGATTATACGAAGGAACCGAATTTACATACCTTGAATCAAGGATAAAGCAGGTTGAATATCTGGGTAACAGGCTGAAGGAATCAGGAATTCCTATTATAGAACCATTTGGAGGCCATGCAATTTTTATAGATGCAAAGAGCTTCCTTAATTCAATTCCGCGTGAAGAATTCCCTGCACAGACTCTTGCTGTTGAGCTATATACAGAAGGAGGTGTCCGGGGTGTAGAGGTTGGAGCCCTCATGGCCGACAGAGATCCGGTTACCCGTGAAAACAGGTATCCCGATCTTGAAATGGTTAGGCTGGCTATTCCAAGGAGGGTTTATACATACAACCATATGGATTATACTGCTGCTGTAGTTAAAAATGTATTTGAACGGAGAAATTCAATTACAAGAGGCATGAGAATAAAAAGGGAAGCCCTGATTCTGAGGCATTTCACAGTAGAACTGGAAAGGATTATGAAGTAGTTTTGATAAGTTCCCTTTATTGATTTCCTTTGCAGGATAAAGCATCCAAAAATGCAGGATTTCACTGAAGGTCATGAGGGAAAGCTCATATTCAAATTTGCAGCTCCGATGCTGATTGGAAATATCTTCCAGCAACTTTTCAGCGTGGTCGATAGTATTGTTGTTGGAAAATTCATTGGCAAAGAAGCCCTTGCTGCAGTAGGGGCATCCTTCCCTGTAATCTTTGTAATGGTTTCTATGATAATTGGTCTCGTAATGGGAACAACTGTCGTAATCTCCCAATATTTCGGAGCGAAAGACTATGTCAAAGTAAAAAGGGCTATAGATACAATGTATATCTATAGCACAATTATTGGTATCATCACAACAATAATTGGTATCCTTATAAGTGAACCTCTTTTAAGGCTTCTCGATCTGCCTGAAGAGATTATGCCCCAGGCTGTATTATATCTTAAAATATATTTAGGAGGAATATTAATATTCTTTGGTTTCAACGGAACCAGTGCAGTCTTAAGGGGATTAGGTGATTCAAAGACACCTCTTTACTTCCTGATTATTGCGAGCATATCCAACATTATATTAGTTCTCCTATTTGTCGGGGTATTCAGATGGGGAGTTGCCGGTGCCGCATATGCAACTCTCCTGGCAAACGGGATTGCTTTCGGTCTGGCAATATGGTGGCTAAACAAGACTCACAAACTTATAAGGATAGCCATTAAAGGACTTCATTTCGACAAAGTAACCTTCCAGCAAAGCCTCAGAATTGGTCTGCCAACAGGCATTCAGCAGACTCTGGTCGCTATGGGAGGTCTGGCTCTTTTAGATATTGTCAACAAGTTTGGCACCGATGTAATAGCAGGATACTCGGTTGCAAGCAGGCTTGACATGTTTGCTCTTATTCCTGCTATGTCGTTTTCTCAGGCACTCTCTACATTTGTGGGACAAAATATCGGCGCAAATAAACCCGAGCGTATAAAAGCCGGTCTTACTGCTACAATTAAAATGTCAGGTATTGTGACAATTGTTACAACGATATTCATTGTAATTTGGGGGCATGTGGTAATGAAAATGTTCACTAACGACCCGGAAGTCATTCGGCTTGGTGACCAATATCTTACAATAGTAAGTATTTTCTATATCACCTTCACCATGATGTTCATTTACAATGGTGTCACCAGAGGTGCGGGAGACACTATGCTGCCGATGTTATTCTCAATATTATCCCTCTGGATAATAAGGATTCCTTTTGCCTGGTATTTTTCAGGTGAAATAGGTGTAACAGGTATATGGTGGTCTATTCCGGCTGGATGGGCAGTTGGATTTGCACTGTCATATTTCTATTATAAATCAGGTCGATGGAAGAACAAAGCCGTTGTGAAATATGGCAATAATAAGTAACTTTCATTGAATTAATATTAAACCCCAAATGAATAAGTTGAAATGATAAAATCGATGACAGGCTTTGGAAAAGCCATTGCAGAAACTCCTCAGAAAAAGATCACAATCGAGATAAAATCACTGAACTCAAAACAGTTTGATCTTAACATTAAACTCCCCTGGCTCTTTAAAGAAAAGGAACCTGAAATCAGATCATTGATAAGTCAGAAACTCGACAGAGGGAAAATTGATTTTTCAATCTATGTCGATTCAGCCGACCAGGAGCTCGCTACAGTAATAAATAAAGGAACTGTAAAGAACTATTATAACCAGTTCAAAGAGATTGCCTCTGAACTGGACATTAAACTTGATGATCAGATTTTTTCAGTAATAATGAAGCTTCCGGATACTCTTAAGACCGATAAGAACGAGATACCTGAAGAAGAATGGAATCTGGTAAAGAATAAGATATCAGAATCTCTCCAGATCATTGACCAGTACAGGATCGAAGAAGGTAATTCAATAATGACTGACATAATAAAATGTATAGATAAAATTCTCACCCTTCTCGACCAGATAGGACCTTTTGAGGAGGGAAGAATTAAAAAGGTGAAGGAAAAACTGGATTCTGTTCTTTCTGATAATATTGGAAATGAAAATATTGACAAAAACAGATTCGAACAGGAGCTGATATACTATATTGAAAAGTTCGATATCAATGAGGAAAAAGTCAGACTCAGGACACATTGTGATTATTTTCTTGAAACAATAAAAACAGACGCTCCCAATGGAAAACTACTTAATTTTATCTGTCAGGAAATTGGCAGGGAGATAAATACCATCGGATCAAAGGCAAATGATGCCTCCATACAGAAACTCGTGGTTATGATGAAGGATGAACTGGAAAAGATAAAAGAACAAACGTTAAATATATTATAAAGGCGACAGGCAACCGGCAACCGGCAACCGGCGACAGGCGGAAGGCTTAAGGAAAAATATAAATCAATGAGAGGCAAACTGGTAATAATATCAGCGCCATCGGGTGCAGGAAAGACTACAATAGTCAGGCATCTGCTGGAAAAAGGTCTTAACCTCTCATTTTCAGTATCTGCAACTACGAGACCAATAAGAGGAACGGAAAAAGACGGAACGGATTATTTCTATCTTTCAGTACCGGAGTTTAATAAGAAGATTGAAAATAAGGAACTGGTTGAGTGGCAGGAAGTTTACAGGGATCTATACTATGGAACACTGAAAAGTGAACTGGAAAGAATATGGAACGAAGGGAAATCAGTCCTTTTTGATGTGGATGTTAAGGGAGGAATTAACCTAAAAAAAATATTCGGAAAGAATTCTCTGTCCATTTTTATAATGCCTCCGTCTGTGGCTGACCTGGAAAAAAGGTTAAGAGGCAGAGGCACTGATACTCATGAAAAGATCAGGATGAGAATTGAAAAAGCTAAGGAAGAAATAGATCTTGCTGACAGATTCGATAAAATTGTGGTAAACGACATTCTTGAATCTGCAAAAAAGGAGGTCTATGAATTAGTTAGAGATTTTTTAAATATTAATGAGGCTGTGCCTTATTTAGATTTTGACCCCCCAACCCCCCAAGGGGGGCTTTGAAAGTTGCTGTATTTCAATAAGTCCCCCCTGGGGGATTTAGGGGTGGTTTGAAATAAATGAACTTTTGAAACAACCTTTTACTATTGAATAAGAAATAGTTGTTTATGACCAGAGTGGGACTATATTTCGGATCATTTAATCCGGTACACATTGGCCACATGGCAATTGCAGGCTATATGACCGAATTTGCCGGACTGGAACAGGTCTGGTTTGTTGTAAGTCCGCATAATCCGCTTAAAAAAAAGGAGACACTCCTCAATGATCATCAAAGGCTGTATATGACACAACTGGCCATTGGGGACAATATGAAACTTAAAGCATCAGACATCGAATTCAAACTTCCTGTTCCCTCATATACAATTGATACACTTGCATACCTTAAAGAGAAATATCAGAAGATTAAGTTTTGTCTGGTTATGGGTGAGGATAATCTTTATACCCTTCATAAATGGAAGAATGCAAGGGAAATTCTCAGGGAACACCCTGTTTACGTCTATCCCCGGCCAGATACGGTTAAACCTTCATCACAAATGCTGGAAAACCTGATATCATCTGCGGAAATACACTTTGTAAGGGCACCATTGATGGATATTTCAGGAACCTTTATACGTAAAGGGATAAAAGATGGCAAGGATATGTCCTACTATCTGTCTCCGGAAGTCTGGAACTATATACAGGAAATGCATTTCTACAGGAAATAACGGCACAGGGCACAGGGCTCACGACTCACGACTCAGGGCTAAAAATCCTGCATTGCCTTGAGCCTTGTGTCGTGCGCCTTGTGTCGGGTGTCCTAATTCTTTGATTTCTGGACCTCATGGATTATCTCTTCTCCACGTATAAGTGCCTTCTCATTCAAGGGAATAAGGCTGTGATAACGTTCAGGGAGGGATTTTTTAAGCCCTTGTATTACATACTCCAGCTTTATAACAGGCCGTACTTTAATAAATCCTCCCAGCACTATCATATTGAATACCTTCGACATATTCATCCTGCCGGCTTCTTCTGCAGCATCAACCCTGTAAACTGAAATGTCTTTACGTTCAGGATGTCTTGTTATGCCATTACCGTCATAAATAAGAACTCCTCCTGGTTTTATTGACGGTTCAAATTTGTCGAGAGATTGCTGATTGAGTATTATGGCCGTATCAAAGTGTCTGATAATGGGTGAACTGATCCTCTCGCTGCTAATTATAACAGTAACATTTGCTGTTCCACCTCTCATTTCAGGGCCGTATGCAGGCATCCAGCTGACTTCCATATTCTGCATCACTGCGGAATATGCCATTATTTTCCCCATCGACAGAACACCCTGTCCTCCGAAACCTGCTATAATAATCTCTTCAGTCATTGTTGTTGCTTTTTTGTTGCTTTTCCTTTTCTTCTGCCGGAACCTTGAGGTCACCCAGAGGATAATACGGAAACATATTGGCTTCCATCCATTTGTTCGACTCCACAGGTGTCATTTTCCATCCTGACGGGCAGTTTGAAACAATCTCAATAAAGCAGGTACCTCTGTTAAGCTTCTGATATTCTATTGCTTTACGCATTGCTTTCTTTGTTCTTCTAACATTTGCAGGAGTATGAACACTCTGTCGTGTCACAAAATAGGTTCCATCGAGAGTTGCTACAATATCCGTCATTTTTAGGTGATTACCCATAGTTCGTACATCCCTTCCGAGAGGTGATGTAGATGATTTCATCCCCGGAATGGTGGTTGGAGCCATCTGGCCTCCGGTCATTCCATAAATACCATTATTAACAAAAATGATCAGAATATTCTCGCCCCTGTTACAGGCATGAATTGTCTCAGATGTACCTATTGCAGCAAGATCTCCGTCACCCTGGTAAGTAAAAACAAATCTGTCAGGAAGGAGCCTTTTGATCGCCGTAGCTACAGCGGGAGCTCTTCCGTGAGCTGCCTGCTGGATGTCAACATCAAGGTAGTGGTAAAGCAGAACAGAACAACCAACGGGAGATACTCCTATCGTTTTCTCCTGCAGTCCGAGTTCTTCTATAAGCTCTGCCAGTATACGGTGGACTGTACCGTGTCCGCACCCGGGACAATATGAAAGTGTATTATCGACAAGTACTTCCGACCTGTGGTAAGCCAGGTTTTCAGGCTTAATAATTTCTTTTAATCCGGTTACTACCTTCATCTTATTTCCCTCCACTAAATATTGTTTTAAGCTGTTCAACCACCTCATCAGGTGTAGTAACAATTCCGCCCATTCTGCCGAAATGTTTTACAGGCACCTTGCATCCAACAGCCAGCATCACATCTTCGACCATCTGACCACAGCTCATTTCAACTGAAAGTATACCTTTGACCCTTTCACCCAGCTCTTTGATTCTCACGGATGGGAAGGGGAATAATGTAATTGGTCGGAGAAGACCGGCTTTTATGCCATGTTCGCGGGCAATCTGTACTGATTTCTGGCAAACCCTGGCGCTGGTGCCATATGCTACCAGAAGATAATCAGCATCATCACACTGAAACTCCTCATAACGAACTTCATTTTTCTGAATTTCAGCATATTTTGCCTGAAGCCTGTGATTAAAATCTTCCTGTCCGTCAGGATCCAGATCAAGTGATGTGATAATATTCCTCTCTTCCCTTTTACCTTTGCCTGTGGTTGCCCATTCCAAAAGCTCTGTTGATCTTTGTTTTTGCGGCTTAAGGTAAACTTTCTCCATCATCTGCCCGATGGCACCATCGGACAGGATAAGCACAGGATTTCTGTATTTGAATGCGAGATCGAATCCCAGCTCTACAAAATCAGCCATTTCCTGCACTGAAGCCGGTGCAAGAACAATAAGATGATAATCACCATGTCCTCCTCCTTTCACAGACTGAAAATAATCAGACTGGGCAGGCTGAATTGTACCAAGTCCCGGACCGCCCCTGGCAACATTTACAATAAGACAGGGTAATTCCGCGCCTGCTATATAAGAGATTCCTTCCTGCTTAAGACTAATCCCCGGGGAAGAGGACGATGTCATCACCTTCTTTCCGCAACCGGCACCACCATATACCATATTTATAGCAGCTATTTCACTTTCAGCCTGCAGGACAACCATACCGGTTCTTTCAAATGGATTTGCCTCCATCAGATATTCCAGTATTTCACTCTGTGGCGTTATGGGGTAACTAAAATATCCGTCTGCACCGGCACGTATGGCTGCTTCGGCTATAGCCTCATTGCCTTTCATTAACCTTAGTTCCTTTTCCATCGGCGCCTATATTTTTGTTTTAAAGACTGTTATTACTCCGTCAGGACATACAATAGCACAGCTGGCACAGCCAATACACAGATCAGGATTAGCAGGATATGCATTGAAATAGCCCTTGCTGTTTACCTCCTTTGCCATTGCGATGGTACCTGTTGGACATGATACCATACATACTTCGCACCCTTTGCATTTTTCAACATCAACTACAATACTACCTTTTATCTTTGCCATATCTCTTTCCTGTTGTAATCTTAAACCGGATTATTTTTTCTGAAACTCTTCAGCCTCTCTTCAAGGTCACCAAACTGGTCCCTTGAAACATGTGAAACACAAGCCCTCAGGCCATCATCCCTGCTGCTGCCTGTAATATCAAGTGTAATAGCGCTTATTCCGTAATATAAAAGCTCTTCAAGGAGCTCATAGCTCTTCATTCCTGGGTACGCTATTGTAAAATAGAATCCATCAGCGATTGGCTGGTCAATATCAGTGTCGTAGGCAATAATGAATCCATTTGCTGTAAAGAGGGATTTCATAACCTTCGCCTTCTCACCATATTCCTTTACCTCATCAATAAAATTGTATCGTCCTTCATTGGCTTCTTTCAGAATAGCAGCCATTCCGTACTGAACTGAGTGAGTCGCGCCTGCCGACAAGGCGTAAAGAGCGCCATATACCATTGAATGTCCGAACTTATCAGATGAATAATATCTCAGAAGGTCAGGATAGCTCCTGTTAAAAAGATGATCGGATATTGCCATCAAACCTATCCTCTGCCCGGCATAGCTGAATACTTTAGAGCTTGAAACCAGGAGTATGTAATTTTCTGTGTATCTGCCTATTGATGGCTGATATGGAGGCACTCCGGGTTTGGAATAATCGCTTCTGAAATCCATTCCGAAATAGGCAAGGTCTTCAATTACTATAACATCATATTTACTCGAAAGTTCTCCGATAATGGAAAGTTCATGCTCATTGAGGCACATCCACGTCGGATTATTCGGATTTGAATATACTATTGAAGAAACCTTTCCGCTGGTAAGGAATGATTCCAGCTTATCCCTAAGTTTTTCACCTCTGAATTGTAAAATATCAAAATGAGTATAATCGTGTCCGAGCAGCTTTACCTGTTTCTTCTGGACAGGGAAACCCGGATCCAGAAACAGTGAGCCCTCTTTTCTCCTGTCATTCCTGTTGGCCACCAGGAAAGCTGCCATTGCGCCCATCATTGAACCAACAGTAGGGATGCATCCTTTGGGACTAATATCAAGATTAAGAAACAGTTTGATAAACCTTGATGCTTCTTCTTTAAAAGCAGGAACACCTTCTATATCGGGATAAAAGGAAGCAACACCGCTTTTAAGCGCTTCTATCTCGGCTTCAATGCCTGCTTTTGCAGCTGTAAGACCCGGAACACCCATCTCCATTCTGATATACTTCTCCCCTGTCGCCTTTTCAAGGAGATTTACCAGCCGGGCTATCTCTCTGATTGAAGCAATTGAAAGTGAATTTACACCACTTTCAGCAATTACTCTGCTTACCGTATTCCTGTCAAATGGAATTTGTCCCATCTCATTATTAAATAACAGTCCACGCTAAAATTAAGGCATCAAATATAATAATATTAAAAACCATTCAAAGATGATCATTATCAATCTCCTCTTGAAAAACTCTCAACAACATTTTAACTATTTCTCAATCCTTATTCTTGCATCAACAACTGTCAGATTTTCAGGACTGCCCATCAATGGATTTAAGTCCATCTCTTTAATCTCTGTTGCATACCTAAGCAGGGTTGAGAGCCTCACAATTATATCGGCAAACATTGTCTCATTGATACCAGGCTTTCCTCTGGTTCCATGAATAATCTTATAACTCTTTATGCTTCTGATCATCGATTCTGCTTCATTAAATGTAAGAGGAGCAAGACCTGATGAAACATCCTTAAGTACCTCAACAAAGATACCTCCCAGTCCGCAAAGGATAACATGCCCGAAACGGGGTTCATATTTTGCGCCGATAAAAAGCTCAGTACCTGAAAGCATCTGCTGGACAAGCACTGCTTTTACACCCTTTATTTTCATCATCCTGGTGAATTCAGCCTCAAGATGTTTTTCAGATTTGATATTAAGAGTAACCCCTCCAACATCCGACTTGTGTACAGGTCCGACTACCTTAAGTGCAAGCGGATAACCTGTCTTCTTTGCCAGACCAAAAAGTTCCTTTTTAGTTTTAGCCACGGCTTCCTTTACTACCGGTATACTGGCAGCAGCAAGAAGCTCCTGGATAACAGATGGTTCCAGATATCCATCAGGAGACTTTTCAATAATCTTTCTGATATGAGGAACATCCACCTTATCAAATAAAATTTTATCATCAGCCGGCAGTGGTGTGTTGAAAATTTTTGTCAAAGCCTGTCCAAGCACGACCTCATCCGGGAAATTCACATGTCCTTTATCAAGGAAATCTGCCAGCTCCTTTGATGAACTTGTAATTGAAGGAAGAATGGGATAAAGCGGTTTATTGCACTTATTGATCTTGCTGTGAAGAAGATCATAGATCTCAGTCATATCATTTAATCCGTTACTGCCGAAGATTACGCTCATTCCATCGAGCATGGGGATTTTCTTATCAACGTACTCAATCACATTTTCAAGCTGTTCTGTTGTGGCAGTAGCAATCATATCGATTGGATTGTCAGCTGAAGCCCCAGGATTCATCATACTGAGTAAAACATCATGATGCGTACCTGTAATTCTCGGAATATTCATACCCCCTGCCGAAAGTGCATCTGTAAGCATTACTGCCGGACCTCCGGCATGGGTAATGATTGCAATATTTTTACCATTAAGCGGTTTATGCATGAATACGGAAGCCACGGTAGCAAGTTCCTCCCTGCCTGAGCACCGCACTATACCAGCCTTCCTGAACAGAGCTTCCACCGCTGAATCGGAAGAAGCCATTGCACCGGTATGTGATGAGGCAGCCCTGCTTCCGGCTTCAGTGGTACCTGCTTTAATAGCGGCTATACGGCATCCTTTTCGAATAAGTGATGAAGCATGATGCAGAAGCTTATCCGGGTTCCTTATGCTCTCAACATAAATAAGCTTAATCCTGGAGCTTGACACCGGATCAAAAGTCTTATCCCAGAATTCAAGTACTTCCTCTACCCCTGTCTGAGCACTGTTCCCAACTGAAAAAACACTTGCAAACTTTAGCCCCTTAGGCATTGCAGACTCAAATATAAATACAGCTGTAGCTCCCGAACCGGAAACAAAGTCGCATCCTTCACGATCGAGCTTCGGAACAGGTGATGTAAAGACTCCCTGGTATGACTGGGTCACAACCCCGATGCAGTTTGGTCCTATCAGGCAGCCCCCTGATTCCGAAATAAGCGTAACAATTTCATTTTCAAGTTTTTTACCATCTTCACCAGCCTCACTGAAACCTGCTGAAATTATTATAAATGCCCTTGTACTCTTTTTTCTGATAAGAGTTTCGACAGCCTGAAGGCATAAATTTGCTGAGATAGCCAGAATAGCAAGATCAGCAGAAGGAATATCTTCTATGCTTTTCCAGGATTTAATACCCTGAACCTTGTCATGCTTTGGATTTACAACATAAAGACTGCCTTTATATCCGCCTTCAATTATATTTCTGAGAACTTTCCCCCCGGGTTTAAAAAGATCATCTGAACCGCCAACAACTACAATACCCGACGGATTAATAAGTTTTTCATTTATCATAATAAATACAATAATTCTGACTTAATTGTAACTACTATTTCTAAAGCAAGATAGTAAAAATTAACTGCCCTAAAACATGTTTAAGATCATTTGCCGGGAAGAATCAAAAATGTACTCAACAGAATTAAAAAGACTCTGTATCTTTTCTTTTATTAATTTTGTCAGCCCAATAAGTTAAAAATGACAAGTATTATAAAAGATATTCTAGAAAGAGAAAGCTATTCAAAGGAAGAGATTCTGCGACTTCTGAAATGTGAAGGTGAGGAAAGGACTCTTCTTTTCACGAAGTCAGCTGAAATAAAGGAAAAATACATCGGCAGGAAGGTCTGGTTCAGAGGACTCATAGAATTCTCAAATATCTGCGGAAAGGATTGCCTGTACTGCGGCATCAGAAAGGGAAATAAAGATCTTCACAGGTATAATCTTTCGGATGATGAAATACTTGAAGCTGCAAGATTTGCATATATCAACAGGTACGGGTCGATTGCACTTCAATCGGGTGAGCTTGAGAGTCCGTTTGTGACAGACAGGATTGAAAACCTTCTTCACAGAATAAAGGTAATGTCAAACGGAGAGCTTGGAATTACATTATCTGTTGGAGAACAGGAACCTGATGTTTACAGGAGATGGTTCGAGGCAGGTGCTCACAGGTACCTTCTGCGTGTTGAATCAACAAATAAGGAACTCTACTCCAAAATCCACCCTAATGATGACAAACACAGTTTTACACGAAGACTTGAGTGTCTCAAAATATTGCAGGATACAGGCTACCAGACAGGGACAGGTGTAATGATCGGGCTTCCGTTTCAGACCACAGATGACCTTGCAGATGATCTGCTCTTTATGAGGGAATTTGATATTGATATGTGCGGAATGGGGCCATATATTGAGCACGCCGATACTCCGCTCATAAAATATTCAGGAGAACTTATGCCACTCAGACAGAGGTTTGACCTGACCCTTAAAATGATTGCTGTCATACGCCTGATGATGAAAGATATCAATATTGTGGCAGCCACAGCTCTCCAGGCAATAGACCCTATTGGCAGGGAGAAAGCTGTGAAGATAGGAGCCAATATTGTGATGCCAAATATAACTCCCGGGAAATACCGCGACAGTTATAAACTATATGATAATAAGCCTTGTACCGATGATTCAGCAGAGGACTGCCAGAGCTGTCTGGAGGCCCGTATAAGTCTCGCTGATGCCGAAATAATCTATGGTGAATGGGGCGATTCTGCACATTATAATACACGGAGGAAAAAAGTTTGACAATTATTTTTATTACTTTGCCTGATCATTATCAAAAATTAAATGATGAAAAGGCTAGTTCTCCTGACAGTGTCCATATTTGCTTTATCATTCTTAAAAGGGCAGCAAACACTTGATTATTATCTTCCTTCAGGAACCAGGTACATCCAGGATATTCCTACACCCCAGCAGTTTTTTAGTCATGAATCCGGTGAATGGCATCTTTCGCACGATAGACTCTATGTTTACATCACCGAACTGGCCAGAATCTCCGACAGGGCCTTATGGGAGGAATATGGTAAGAGTCATGAAAACCGTCCCCTGGGGCAGCTGATAATCAGTTCGCCTGAGAACATAAAGAATATCGAACAACTGAGAACCGAGCACCTTAAACTTTGCGATCCTGTTGTTTCTGGAGATGCTGACATTGAGAAAATGCCTGTTTTTGTAAAGCTTGGGTACGGAATTCATGGCAATGAATCGAGTGCCCAGAATGCATCGGCAATTGTGGCTTACTATTTAATTGCCGGAGAGGATGAAAAAATTGACCTGCTCCTGAAAAACACAGTAATTCTTCTGGATCCTTCCCTTAATCCTGATGGAATGCAGAGACATTCATCATGGGTTAATTCCACAAGAAGCCTGAACAATAACCCTGATCCGGATTCCTGGGAATTTGCAGAGACATGGCCAGGAGGAAGGACCAACCACTACTGGTTCGACCTGAACCGCGACTATCTTTTCCTTCAGCAACCGGAGACGGCAGGAAGGGTAGCAGCTTTCTACCGGTGGAGACCCAATATTGTAACTGACCATCACGAGATGGATGCAGGCTCAACCTTTTTCTTTCAGCCTGGTGTGCAAAGGAGAAATAATCCCCTCACTCCGGTCAATGTCCATCAGCTGACATCAGAAATTGGAACATATCATGAAAAATACCTGAATTCCATCGGGAGTCTTTATTATACAGAAGAGTCATTCGATGATTATTATGTTGGTAAGGGGTCCTCCTATCCTGATATTCACGGATCGGTCGGAATTTTGTTTGAACAGGCAGGAGTTAAAGGTCATCTGAGAAATACTTCGGGAGGACAGATATCATTTCCTTTTGCTATCAGGAACCAGGTCACTGTTTCTCTCTCTTCGCTTGAAGCAGGCCTTCAGATGAAAAAAAAGCTGCTTGAAAGTCAGAGGAATTTTTACCGTGATGCAGCAACCCTGGCAAACAGTCATCCTGTAAAGGCATATATATTTACAGAAACAACCGATAAAGGAAGAACCGCTGAATTTATAAGGATCCTGAATGAGCATAAAATAAATGTCTATCGGCTTGGCAAGGATTATTCCAAAGATGGTATAAGCTACAAAGCATCTGACAGTTATGTCGTACCTCTTAAGCAGAATGAGCACAGGTTCGTCAGGTGTCTGTTCGAACCTGTGCTGAGTTTTGCCGACAGTACTTTCTATGATGTGTCCACATGGGTTCTTCCAATGGCATTCAATCTAACGTATTCTCCTGTAAGTGATATTAAATCGCTTGACGGACTTTTCGGTGAGGAAGTTATCAATCCGCCGTTGCCTTCAGGAGGCATAACAGGATCAAGAGATCCATATGCCTATCTTTTTGAATGG
This sequence comes from uncultured Bacteroidota bacterium, assembly GCA_937864815.1. GTDB lineage: Bacteria > Bacteroidota > Bacteroidia > Bacteroidales > VadinHA17 > LD21. The sequence continues at coordinate 52,433 of CALMJY010000172.1, read as the reverse complement.
AATGAATACCTGGCACCTAAAGCTTTGTATGAACTCCAGAGTGCAGGCATAAGGGTAAAAATTGCCACAGACAGGTTTACCTGTAATGATGGTACGATTATTAAGGAATTTTCCTTTGGCACTGTTCTTATTCACACACAGGGACAGTCTATGGATGGAAACGACCTTTTAAAACTGGTTGAATCCGTTGCAAAGAATTGCGGAATAACTGTCTATGGAGTAAGTACAGGACTTACTCCGAAAGGAATGGACCTGGGCAGCAACCTGTTTGTAAACATCCAGCAGCCTTCGGTTATGATGTTCTCTGGAGATGGATCTAATAGCACAGATGCAGGCGAGATATGGCATCTGCTCGATACCAGGTTCAGAATACCGGTAACTATGGTTACTCCATCAAGGGCAAACAATATAAGTCTTCAGAAATATAACGTAATCATTGTGACAGGCAATCCATCAGTCTCTCCTGCCTTTATTGAAAAACTTAAAGCCTGGAACAGAGGAGGTGGCACAATTATAGGGTACGAGAGCGGTAACCGCTGGATTGCGAACAACAAGATAACCCAGATAAATTATGTGGATGAAGTGAAACAGAATAAAGAGGATGGAATATACGTAAAAATGCAGAATGACAGGCAGATACACCAGATAGCCGGCTCCATTTTTGAAACCAGACTCGATCTTTCCCATCCTCTCTGTTATGGTTATACAAGGAACCGTTTACCGGTTTTTAAAACCGGAGTGGTTGTGGCAAAAAAAGATACTGTCAGATATAATAACCCGGTTGTTTATACTGAAAATCCTTTATTAAGCGGATATTGTACGCCTGAAAACATTGAACGAATAAAGGGAGCCTCTTTTGCAAGTGTCCATGGAAACCGTATTGTCTCAATTTATGATAACACAAACTTCAGGGCAACCTGGTACGGTACAAATAAGATATTTATGAATGCCATTTTCTTCGGGCAGTTGCTTGGCAGGGGCAGATCGGAGGAGAATGAATAAGTTAAAAAACCATCGTTCTCACATGAACTTTTTCAAGTGCCTTGAGATCCTTCTCGAGAAGTGATCGTTGCACGGCATCTCCCTTGAGTTCAAGGATTATCAGTCCTGCAGGTTGTCCGAAGAAAATCTCATTGACACCCAGGCGTGTGCGTATATTGCATCCATAGGATGTGAGAATTTTCTGGACTGTCTGCACCACTTCTTTTTCGCGCTCAACAAGAATTCCCATGATCTCAGTCTGAGTACCGTCTTTAAGAACATTCAGAGGCTCTTTATCAGCATTGAAAATCATTTCCCTCAGCTCAATTCCACCAATAAGCTTAAGCTCATTCTCCAGAATCAGATATTCGTCAGTATCTCCGTTCAGATGTATTACCAGGTAAGCTTCGCGGCTGCAAACCTCATCAGTCACCTCATGAAATCCCAGTCTTGTTGTAATTACAGAAGCATGTTCCGAAAGAATGCCCTGAGTTAAGCCTGCTTCCTTGATTCTGTCAATGATCTTTATGCCAAGGATTCTTATCATTATTGATTATAGTTAATGTAATTTCTTAGAAATAAAGGTCGCGTTCTCCGGCTTTTATTCGTGTTATTTTTTCCCTGGTCTTTTCAGCAACAGGAGGTTCAAGCTTCTCAAGGTTTTTTTCTATTACCATCCATCCTTTATTTATGGTGTCTCCTCTTCCATAGTCACAAATGTATTCGGAAAGTGTGAGTATGGCATTCGGTGTGCAGAATCTTTTTATAAATCCCGGAACTGAGAATTCCATGAAGTGTTCTCCGGTTCTTCCCATGCGGTAGCATGATGTGCAGAAAGAAGGAAGATAATCGTTTGTAAGCAGCTCATCAATCACCTCGGCCAGCGACCGTGGATCATTGATTTTGAATTGTTCCCTGTTCAGGTTCTGTTCTTCGTTTTTTGAATCAGAATAAGAGCCAAGTTCAAGTTTTGTACCGCCGTCTATTTGTGAAACACCATACTGCAAAACCTCTCTTCTTACATCAGGAGTTTCCCTGGCAGTAAGAATAAGTCCTGTATATGGAACAGCCAGCCTCAGTATAGCAACAAGCTTTTTGAAATCATCGTCGCTTGTTTCGTATTTTTTGTCGAGGTTAAGAGTTTGCGCGTCTTTTATCCTGGGGAATGAAATGGTATGAGGTCCTACATTGTAGCATGCTTCAAGGTGATTTGTATGTCTTACCAGTCCAAGCACTTCAAATCTCCAGTCGTACAGGCCGAAGAGGGCGCCAATTCCAACATCATCAATTCCGGCTTCCTGGGCTCTGTCAAGTGAAGTGAGACGCCATTCATAATCTTTCTTTTTACCCCCCAGGTGATACCAGGTGTAGGCTTCAGGATGGTAGGTCTCCTGGAATACCTGATATGTACCAATCCCGGCCTCTCCTACTTTTCTATAACCTTCAATATCAAGTGGAGCAGCATTTATATTAACTCTCCGGATTTCACCCGGTCCTTTTTTTACACCATATACCAGCCTTACTGTATGTGCAATATATTCGGGAGAATATTCAGGATGCTCACCATACACAAGAATCAGTCGTTTCTGTCCGTTATCCTCAAGTGCTTCAACTTCCTGTATGATCTCGTTATCATCAAGGGTTTTACGAACTGCATCGGCATTTGAAGCCCTGAATCCGCAGTATTTGCAATTATTGGTGCATCTGTTGCCAACATAAAGCGGGGCAAAAAGTACAATCCTGTTTCCATACACACGCTGCTTTAGCTCCCTTGCTCCTTCTTTAATTTCATCAGCAAGATCAGTTCCTACAGCATTGATAAGCACTGCAGTTTCCTTCAGGGTAAGACGATTTTTATCAAGAGATTTGGCAATAACTTCCCTTACAAGGATCTTATCGGGCCTGGTATTGTTTATCAGGTCCCATAACTCAGAGGGATCGATAAACGGCTTCATCCTCTGATCGGGTATATTTAATTTTTCCGGTGAAAACCTCATTCGACTGTTATTTCTGAAGGTGCAAATTTAATCAAAAAACAGGCTAATTGTTATGATGGATATCAGTAAATAAGCTCTGATATCTCCTCTCTTGCAGATTGTATCCTTGAAACATCCTTTGGTTCGGAATAATTAACTGCACTATGGATTTTCTTGTGAAATGACATGGTAATGTTAAGATTATCCCCGTCTGGTGGTGCGTCAAAGAAATGTGCCAGCAATTCAGGCTGGCTGTCTTCTTTCGGACTAACAATAACCATTGCTCTGGAATAAAAGTTAACTGACTCTGCTGATACAGCATAGATTCCGGGTGAGGGCAGTAATTTGCACTCTTCAGTTATCGGTATTTCCCAAAGAACAGGTAAACCGGTTTCCTGTTCTGATTGATAATTTATGGGGGTTCCAATAACAATATAATAATGATCTAGATAGGCATTAGCCCTCTGAATATAACCTTCACTTATAGCTTTGCGGATCTTGGTTGAACTGACAGTTTCATTCTCGACCTCCTGTTCAGGAATTTCTTCAGCCAAAAAGTTATATTTTTCCTGCCATCCCCATAATTGTTTGTAGTCACCTTCCTGATTGAATCCGAAATGGTGATTAAAACCAGCAACGATAACTCTGGCTTTAAGAATATCATGAAGAAAATCCCTGACAAAGTTCTCACTTGTTATTCTGGAAAACTCAAGTGAAAATCTTATTATTATGACATTATCGAGTCCTGCTTTTGCCAGCAGTTCCAGTTTTTCCTGTTGTGAGTTAATTAGCTTAAGCCCTTTACCTGCAGTTTCAGGATACAGAACCTTCCTGGGATGGGGATCGAAAGTAATAAGTACTGATTCGCCATTGTTTATTTCTGCCAGAGTTCTCAGCCTTTTAAGTATGGTTTTATGTCCAATGTGGACACCATCAAATGAACCAGTGGTGACCACCGGATTCCTTATATTCCTGGCCTCCTCAAAGCTTCTGTAAACATTCATTACTCCCCGTGAAAGCTAGATTTATTCTTTCACAAAATATGCAACCTTCTCGATGGATGTAATCATATCATATTCCTCAAGATATACACCGGATGGAACATTGAGAGGAATAGTAGTAAAATTGAGAATCCCTTTAATGCCAAATCTGACGATTTCCTCAGTTATCTCTTTAGCAAATTCAGGCGGAACGGTAAGAATAGCAATTCTGATATTGAGTTCCTTTACCAGTTTTTCGCAATCAGCATATGAATAGCATTTAACACCTGATATAACTTTATTAACCTTGTGAGGGTCATTGTCGAAAGAGGCTACAAGGTTGAGCTTTGAACGTTTTCCCCTGAAGTAGCCGGCAACTGCTCTGCCGAGATTACCAATACCGACAACAGCAACATTCAAACTCTTTTCAGAGTCAATGATCTTACCGATTGTATCGATCAGCTCCCTCACATCATAACCTTTGCGGAGAACACTTGAATATCCGATCAGCATCAGATCGCGTCTGACCTGTACGGCCGTAATATGCAGCCGGGCTGCAAGATCATGAGAGAAGATAAAGTTTCTCTTCTCATTAAGGCAATCCAGAAGGGTTCTTCTGTATTCACTAAGTCTTTCAACTGTTTTTCCTGGTAGTTTCATAATTCATTTCAGCTTATTGTTAATTGTTTTTTAGGTAATCTGACAGTAAATACAGTGCCTACCTCAGGAGTACTTTCCACCTTAATCGTACCATGGTATAGCCCTATGACTTTCTTCACAATGGATAGTCCCAGACCACTTCCGGAGATATTCCTTGTCTTTTCATTCTTTATCCTGACAAATTCAGTAAAGAGATTTTCCGTATCATCCTTTGTAATACCGATTCCTGTATCGGCAAAGATCACAATTGCCTCATTATCTGAATTGTCAATTGTTAGTTCAACCTTACCTCCTCTTTTGTTATACTTAACAGCATTTGATATAAGATTATTGAAAACTATTTCCATATCATCGGGGTCAGCCATTATAATAACATCAGACCTGACATCAAGGTTCATTATGACATCCATTTGTATTGCATAAGGCTGTATTGTAACCATTGCATTTGATGCAACTTCTGCAAGGTTTACCTCCTGAATCTTTTCCTCTTTTCTTTCGAGACGTATCTTTGTAAAATCAAGCAGATCCATAATAAGATTTCTCATCCCCTGCACACGTTGAAGCGATCTCTCAATAGGAGTTGCATAATCTTCAATCCGGTCGCCTGCCTGCTTTTCCTGCATCATCCGCAGATAACCTTCAAGTGCATTGAGGGGAGCCTTTAACTCATGTGACAAAACCGAAAGGAACTGATAACGTATTTTCTTTCCCTCCTGGTTCATTTTATGTGTAATACGCTTAAGATACAGCTGCTTGGTGATGTTTTCAATGCTCGACTTCAGTTCCTGAGGGGTGAATGGTTTCGGGATAAAATCAATTGCGCCATCCTTTGTAGCACGTATTGCCACATCGAGAGAAGCGTAAGAGGTTATCATCGCCACCATTATATCATAATTCCTCTTTCGGATGTACTCCAGAACTTCAATACCCTGCATACCCGGCAATTTGTTATCGAGAAGAAGAAGGTCGGGAACCTCCTTTTCAATGAATGACAACCCATCCTCTCCTGTACCTGCTTCAAAAACTTCAAATGTGAAATCTTCATCCATAAAAGGATAAGTGACATGAAAATTGTTCAGTATCCGTAAAACACCAGAACGGATTCCTGGTTCATCATCGATTACCAGTACTTTTAATACTGCCATTTCAAAGTTTTAAGAGTTTCATAATCTCCTGGTCAAGCTGCTCAGGCCTTATTCCTTTTTCAAGATAAAGATCTGCCCTTATCCATGATTTAGCCTGATCGGAATCGAGGCTGAATGACAGTCCGGTCTCATATGATACTGCTGTGGCAAGTATCACCGGGACATCAGGGTATTTTTTCTTTATCTTGTAACAAAGAATAAAACCACTGTCATCACTCTCCATCATCAGGTCAAAAATAGCCAGATCGGGCTTAAATCGTGCAATAACTGCCTCTGCTTCTGCCTGGCTCTCCACGGCCATAGTTTTATAGCCTTCCTTCTTTAAATTAAAAACTGTCTGAAAAAGATAATCCGGATCATCATCTGCAACCAGTATCGTAATATCGCTCTTTTTCATCTTTCTACAAATTTCAACAATTTCCTGAATCCTAGCATTTTTTATGATAAATATGATTTATTGTTACATTTTTCACAATAAACATTTATTTCTCCTTCTTTCAACATCCCCCTGGCCCCCTTCAAAGGGGGAATTCCCTAAAGTACATTCTTGTTCATCCCAGGTTCTTTTCTCCCATTCTCCCATTCTCCCATTCTCCCATTCTCCCCCTCATTCCTTCCCTCTGGGTAAGACAATTTTAAATTTTGTACCGGTCGGTCCTTTTTCGGGATCATCATTCGACTCGGCTGTTATCTGTCCCTTATGCATCTTAACTATGCCATAGGCTGTTGCAAGTCCAAGTCCGGTTCCATGTCCTATGCTTTTTGTTGTAAAGAATGGCTCAAATATTTTTGCCCTGTCCTCTTCTTTTATACCTGTACCTGTATCAGATATCGTTATTATTACATCACTAAGTGTATCTTCAAGCATTATTCTTATTTCACCGTCTGATGGCATGGCATCAATCGCGTTTTTAATCAGGTTGGTTATTACCTGCATCATCTGCTCATGATCCAGCATCGCTTGGGGATTTGTTGTCTGATCATTAATGCTGATCTTTACTTTTGCAGGTATAATTACCCCTTCAAGACTGCTGTTTATTAGCTCGCGGATACCAAGCAACTGGTGATTGACCTGATTTTTTCTTGCAAAATTGAGAAGTCCTGCAACGATTTTCTTGCATCTTCCGGCCTGTTCTACAATCAACTTGAGATCCTCACTTACAGGATCTCCTTCTTTAGCTTCTTCCAGAAGTATATTGCTGTACATTATTACCACTCCAAGAGGATTATTCAGCTCATGCGCTATTCCGGCAGAAAGCTGTCCCATATGTGCAAGCTTTTCAGATTGTTTAAGTGCCTGCTTCATCGATGACAACTTCTCATTCGATAAAGCAAGATCCTTAACAGATCTGTGAAGTTTTTCAATTGTATATGGCAGGCACATCTCAACTTCAGCAATTCCTTTCTTTATAGCTATGGCATGTTCAACACATGTTTCATACCCGCATGCCCCGCAGTCCAGCTGATCTTTCTTTGATTTCTTGTTGATTCTGGCGAGGATATCTGCCACATCATTTTCTCCCAGATCATCTATCCGCGGAGCTTCAGGCTTATGCTGGCAGCTAAGGTCGAGTTTACTGAAACTTTCGATTGCTTCTTTCCATTTTTTTGAATCAAGGCTGCTCATTTTCTTACCGGCGTACGAGCTGACAAGTGATCTCCGGTTATACTGTTTACCATTCTTCGACAAACCGGGCCCCATAATACATCCCTCACAGCAAAGAAGTTCCATATGCTGGTCCTGAATAAGGCCTGCTTCCATCTCCTTAAGAGCACTCTGGAAATCAATCCTCCCCTCAGCAGCAATTATATTACCTGTCACTGCATCATCGTTAATATTGGCTGTCTGCAGCAATCCTCTCGTAACGGGGAATATTGCTCCTCTGCCTCCTGTGGGTTCATCAAAATCAGAGGTTATAGCCCTGTCTGCAGAAACATTCAATTCGGTAAAAAAATCCCTTAGTTCTGTAAATGTAATAGCTTCATCAACTTCAGGACTCTCAGCTTTCTTGGCAACACACGGACCAATAAAAACAATCTTAAGATCCCTGCCATATTTTTCCCTCATAACTCTCGACATTGCAACCATTGGTGAAACAATGGGGGCAAGCTTGTCAGACAGTGACGGATGGTAATATTTAACGTAATTTACAATTGAAGGACAATCGGACGAAATATAAAATCTTTCATTCTGTTCAATCAGCTGCCTGAATTTATCAGCAACCAGGTCAGCACCGAAAGATACTTCCGCTACATAATCAAATCCTAAGGACCGTATCATACCGACCAGTACCCTGTGATCCGGAAAGTCAGAGAACTCGGCAGGAAAGCTTGGTGCAACAATAGCTGCTATTTTCGCATCGCTATCAAGTATCTTCTTAACCCTGTCGACAGTATTAAGGAAGACTTTTGCACCCTGGCTGCACACTTTGGTGCAATTACCACATACAATGCAGCGTTCATCAATAACTTCAGCCTGGCCTCCTACAATCCGGATTGCTTTTGCCGGACATTCCCTGACACAGGTATAGCAGGTTCTGCAAAGCTCTTTTATTGTGTAAACAAGCATAGATCAATTATTTCAGAGTAAGACATTCCGTTTCTCGAAATGAGTGTGGAAAATTTTTCTGTCGGATATCTCAGAATTCTCCTTCAGGAGCTTTTCGTACATATTTATCAGACATGGGGATTTGCATGGAAGGTTTACAGGTTCGGTATCGTCAGTCTGATAGATAAGTTTTGCCCTGCTCTTCAGGTCATCTTTTGAAGCGCTGAAAGGAAGACCTGCACCGTGAACGCATCCTCCGGGACAGGTCATTACTTCTATCAGATCATAGTTTTTACCTGATGCAACTGCAGATTTCAGTTTTTCCAGACCTGTCAATCCGTCAACAACTGCAGCCTTTACCTCCAGATCACCAACCAACATAGTCACCTCCCTGAATACACCGGGTGATCTCAGTTTTCTGAATAACTGCCTGTCCGCCTCTTTTTTAATCATTTGAAAATGAAGCGACCTCAGAATAGCTTCTGTCAATCCTCCGGAGACCTCAGCAAGGACTGCGGATGAACTTCGTCCTGACAATGGTTCGTCTGCAGGTTCTGGTTCTATATTGGAAGAATCAATACCGTAAAGTCTTATCAGCCTGGAAAGCTCTCTCACTGTTAATACTGAATCAACGTCACTTATTCCCTTTCTCATCATACCATCGCGACGGGCTTCAAATTTCATTGCCAGGCATGGAGTGGCAGAAACGGAATAGATATTTTCAGGTTTTACCTTATGCTGTGTTGCAACGAGTGTTTTTATCAGGACCCCGGTTATCTGCTGCGGAGATTTAACTGTTGAAAGCATGGGGATATATGATGGCATGAACTGCTCACAGTATTTTACCCAGGCCGGGCAGGCTGAGATATAAACAGGTGTACTTATCTTCTTTTCAAGCTTTTCCTGCAACTGGTCAGTAACCTCTTTAATACAAATGTCAGTTCCGGAACCTGTTGTAAAAACCTTGTCAAATCCTATTTTACGAAGTATTGCATTCAATATCCTGTCAGTATCCCTGTTGTACCTGATACCAAGCTCCTCGGCAATTCCTGCTGTAACCTGTGGTGAATATTGTATAACTTTAATAATATCAGGTTTATGCAGGAATTCCTGGATCTCTGTTATATTATGTTTCTCATGCAGTGCTCCGGTGGGACATACCTGAAGACACTGTCCGCAGTGAATACAGCTCGAAAAGTTGAAATCCCTGTCCATGGAGGCTCCGATATGCGTATTCCTCCCTCTCCTTATAAAATCCAGTGTATTTGCAGTAACCACCTCCTCGCATACCCTGACACATCGGCCGCATAATATACATTTTGAAAGCTCGCGTACAATGGCAGGACTTGACTGGTCAAGGCGGGGTTTTATCTTCTTGCCCCTGATTCGTCGCTCCCGGATATTAAGCTCATCAGAAAGATTCTGAAGTTCGCAACTCAGATTGCGTTCACAATAGAGGCAATCGTCAGGATGGTTCGAAAGAAGCAGTTCAACTGTGGTTTTCCTAGCCTGAATCACTCTGGGAGAATGAGTATGGATCTTCATCCACTCCTCAACAGGCTGAGAACAGGCGGTAACCAGCCTGTCGCGACCCTCCACCTCAACAACGCACATCCTGCATGCACCCGTAGGGGTAAAATCTTTCATCCTGCAAAGAGTCGGAATCATGATTCCGTTCTTGTTCAGGGCAGAGAGTATTGTTTCCCCCTTTTCTGCCTTTATCTTTTTATTGTTAACCTGTATGGTAAAAAGCATAATAGCTATTTGACGTTAATTGCACTGAATTTACATATGTCATAGCATACACCGCATCCTATGCATTTTTCCTCGACAATAAAGAATGGCTGCAACCTTGTGCCATAAATTGCATTAACAGGACATTTGGCAGCACAGGCCGTACAACCGGTACATTTGTCGACATCAATTGAAAATGATCTCAGTCCGCGGCATATGTTAGCCTGGCATTTCCTGTCGAAAATATGCTCCTCGAATTCATCCCTGAAGTTGCTGAGAGCGCTGATAAACGGATTTGGAGCTGTCTGTCCAAGACCGCAAAGGGATGCATCACGCATTACTGAAGCTATTGTTTCAAGCTGCATGACTCCCTTAAACCTTTCGAGGGTAGTACCTGATTCTTCATTCTGCGGTTTTCTGATTACGCCGTCGAGTATCTCGAGCATTCTTCCGGTTCCTTCCCTGCATGGGATGCACTTGCCACAACTCTCGTTCCTGATAAACTCCATGTAATATCTCACAAGATCAACCATGCAGGTATTCTCGTCAATGATTACAAAGCCACCGGCTCCCATACCTATACCTTTTTCTCTCAGAGCCTCATAATCAATTTTAACATCGAGGTTTTCCTTTGTCAGGAAGGATCCGGATGCTCCTCCGAGCTGAACAGCTTTGAATTCCCTGCTTTCGCGAATACCGTCTGCAATTTCATCAATGATTTTCCGGACTGATGTTCCCATTTCGACTTCAACAACTCCCGACATGCGGCCTTTCCCTGCAATGGCAAATACCTTCGTCCCAGGACTATTTTCCGTACCTATACTGCGGAACCATTCGGGGCCGTTCTGCATAATCACAGGAACATTCATCAGTGTCTCAACATTATTGATAACTGTTGGTTTTCCAAAGAGACCGGAACTTGTCGGATATGGAGGTTTCAGCCTGGGCATACCCCTTTTTCCTTCAAGAGTATTGATAAGTGCCGTCTCCTCACCGCACACGAAAGCCCCTGGTTCGATCCTGATCACTATGTCAAGATTGTATCCGCTGGAGAAGATATTGTGTCCGAAAAGTCCATATTCCCTTGCACGGTCAATTGCATTCTGAAGCCTGCTTTTTGCATGATCAGATCCTGACCTCATAAATATTATTGCGTTTGCAGCTCCGATCGCATAAGAGGCTATGGCTATACCCTCCAGCAGTCTGTGCGGATCACTTTCGAGGATCGTTCTGTCGGTAAATGCCCCGGGGTCGCTCTCCTTGGCATTACAGATAAGATACCTGGCATTAGCTGAGGTATTCAGGGCATGCTTCCATTTTAATCCTGTGAGATATCCGCCTCCGCTCCTTCCCCGCAGCCCGCTTCTTTCAACTATGTCACAAACCTCCTCGAAGGTGTAATGACGAATAGCTTTTGCATATGCCCTGTATCCTCCCCTTGCAATGTATTCCTCAATGCTTTCGGGATCATAACATCCGCAGTTTCCAAGTATTATCCTCTTCTGGTTTACAAAGAAAGGAAGTTCATCCATAAATGGAATACCGGGCCAGAGTTCAAATCCCCTGGTTCCTGCCTGGCCGGCAATATCCTCTTCACTTAAATCATTATGAAACACCCCGTTAAGCAGCGGTTCAACTTTCTCCTCAGTTATATTCCTGAAAAAGAGTTTGTTTTTACCCGGCAGGTGAATGCATACCAGTGGTTCAAAATTTGCAGGACCGGTACAGCCCACTTTCACAAAGTCGGCTGCAAGTCCATTTTCGTCAATATGTTCTTTTATTGCAGCACAGGTCTTTTCCGAACCGGCAATAATACTGCTTGTACCAGACGAAATATAAATAACAGGATTATCAGGTTTTTCCCGTCTTACCTGCTGCAGTTTTTTTTCTGTTTCAGGCGGCAGTGTATCCGATTCAAAAAGCAGAACCTTATTTACCAGGAATGTCTTAATATCTTCCATCTGCGGAACTTACTTGACTTAATCGTTCTCAATAATGTATTTCAGTTTCTTAAGCAGCTCGGGTAGCTGTGAGGCTTTTACATGGGTATGGTACTCTCCGTTCATACTTACTACAGGGCCGTTATGACAACCACCCATGCATGATACTACTTCATAGCTGAAATTACCGTCCCTTGTTGTGTAGCCGGGCTGAACCCCTACTTCCTCCTTAATCTTGTTGATAATTGACTGTGAGCCGTTAAGATAGCAGGATGTACCATTACAAACAAATATCCGGATCTTTCCTGCAGGAAAAAACCTGAACCTGTCATAAAATGTTGCCAGTCCGTAAATTTTGGTAGTGCTGAGTCCCAGGTAGCTTCCAACCTTTACAATTGCCTCCTCTGAAAGGTAACCTGTATGTTCCTGTATTTCCTGAAGCATAGGAATCAGGTCTTCCCTTTTTCCCTGTTTATACTTCTTCAGGATTGTGTCAAAATCTGTTCCCATCATTCCTGTTTAAGGCATCTGAACACTCACAAAGATAAAATATTTTATTGTTACAAAATAAACAATGTTATTTTATTAACAATAAAATTTAATAAAAATATTATCAGGTGTAATTTTTTATTACTTTTGATTTGTTGTTTATTTCTGAACAGAAAATGGCAATAAGGATCGAGATGCAGATATGCCTTGGTAGTTCCTGTTTCTCAAGAGGTAACAAGGATGTAGTCAACTTTATCAGGGAGTATCTCAGGAAGAATCACCTTGATGATAAAGTTATCTTCAGAGGAGCAAGATGCATGGGCCTTTGCAGTAATGGACCCAACCTTAATATCAACGGCGTTACTATAGAAGGAGTTACAATTTCCAGAATTGAAAGCATTCTTGAAAAAGAGCTTTCCGGATTATTATAAATCTGAAAATAAAGCATATGACAGAACGGAAGCCTGTTCTATATATCAATGATGCAAAGTGCAGAAATTCTTATTCCTGTGTACGTGTCTGCCCTGTAAATGCAATAGAAGTTAAGCCACAACGGGCACATCCGTATATTATTCCCGGGCGTTGTATTGGTTGCGGACTCTGCTACGTATCATGTTCTCCTCATGCAATTGAATTCCGTGATTCGAAAACAGAGGTCAGGGCTTTGCTTTCATCGGGAAGAAAGACAGCCGCCCTGATTGAACCCAGCATAGCTTCTGAATTTGATGATATTACTGATTACAGGAAGTTTGTAGCCATGATAAGATCGCTTGGCTTCGACTATGTTCATGAGGTTTCCTTTGGTGTAGATCTCATTGCCAGGGAATATGCAATGCTGTTCTCAAAAGCTGAGGGGAAATATATGATTACAGCCAATTGCCCTGCAATCGTAAAGCTCATTGAAAAATTCCATCCCGAGATGATACCCAACCTTGCTCCCCTGGTGTCGCCAATGATTGCCACTGCAATGGTTGTGAAGGAGCTTTACGGACCGGAGGTTGCCTCAGTACAGATAGGTCCATGTATAGACGCCAAGGATGAGGTGCTTCAGTATAATGATGGCAAACTTATTGAATGTGTACTTACATTTGTGGAGTTAAGGCAGCTCTTTGATGAGTTCAAGATACAGGAAAGACTGGTTAAACTCTCCGATTTCGATCCTCCGCATGGTAACTGGGGAGCATTATATCCGCTGCCACCGGGAATAATACAGGCAGGCGGGATAAAACGCGATATGGTTTCCAGCAGTGTGATCACCGCCGCAGGGAAGGAAGATATTCTCGAAGCAGTAAATGATTTCGACAAATACATAGATACAATTAAGCATCACTTCAACCTCTTTTTCTGCCATGGTTGTCTTCTCGGACCTGCAATGCAGTTGCATACAGAGAGGTTCAAAAGAAGAGCCCTTGTAAGAAAATATGCCGAAAAGAGATCAGCTGCAATTGACAAAGCCAGATGGCAGAAGGATATCGACAAATGGTCAAAGCTGGACTTTACAAGAAGCTTTAAGAACGATGATCATCGTATTCCCGATCCACCGGAAGAGGCTATACAGGAGGTGCTTAAGATCGTGGGAAAGGATAATCCTGATGATGAGGTTAACTGCGGAGCCTGCGGATATCTTTCATGCCGTGAGTTTGCGGCAACAGTGGCAAAAGGTCTGGCCATACCTGAGATGTGTCATACTTTCAATCTAAGGAATAAGCAGGAGTATATCGAATCGCTGCGACAGACCAATAAAAAGCTTGCTGAAACCAAAAAAGCACTTAAAGAATCGGAAGAGATGGCCAGGAAAGAAAAAGATATGGCCCAGAGTGCCTCCGACATGATGAATAACATGCTTGAAAAGCTTCCTACCGGAGTGGTCATTGTTGACAGCAGTCTCAAAATACTTCATTCAAACCAGAGTTTTATAAACACCATTGGTGAAGACGCAAAGGCAATTGCAGACATAATACCAGGTCTTGCCGGTGCTGACCTCAAGACTCTTATCCCGTTCAATGTATACAACATGTTCTCTTTTGTATTAAAGGAGGATGAGCCGGTTGTAAGCAAGGATGTTCATTTCGAGGACAGGGTACTGAATATCTCAATCTTTCCTATCAGAAAAAACAAAATATGCGGTGCCATTATCCGTGACATCTTCTCCCCTGAAGTGCAGGGAGAGGAGGTGACCAACAGGGTAAGCGAGGTTATCGAGAAGAACCTTGAAATGGTTCAGAAGATAGGATTCCTTCTGGGAGAAGGAGCTTCAGAAACAGAACAGATGCTGAACTCGATCATTGAATCGTACAAAACCAGGAAGGTCAGACCAAAAAAAACCTGAAAATAAGTGTGAACCGCGATTTTTTCATAGAGATAAACAGTCAGCAGAGAAACCATGACGGGGAAAGGATCTGCGGAGATGTGTTCCTATACAGGTATATAAAGGAGGAAGACAGGGTGGTCGCTGTATTGTCAGATGGCATGGGTCATGGAGTAAAAGCAAACATCCTTGCCACACTCACTTCAACAATGGCTATAAATTTTACCCGCGAACACAAACAGGTTGAAAGGATTGCTGAAATCATAATGAATACCCTGCCTGTCTGCAGCGAGAGAAAAATAAGCTACTCCACGTTCACCATAGTTGATATTGAAAGCAGCGGAAAGGCAACAATCCTGGAGTATGATAATCCTTCATCAATTATTCTCAGGGGAAAAACAGTATTTGAGCCTGCCTGGGAAAAGGTAGTCCTTGAAAAGGGTAAACATGCCGGTAAAGTACTTAAAACCTGCACCTTTTTACCGGAAAAGGAAGACAGGATAATATTCTGCTCCGACGGAGTCTCCCAGAGCGGGATGGGAAGTGAGGAATTTCCTTTCGGCTGGGAAAGAGAAAATATTGAAACATATGCAGCCAGGCTTGTAGCCAGTGAGTCTTCAATTTCGGCAAGCATGCTTTCAGGTAAGATAGTGACCATGGCTCATAAGAATGATAATTACAAAGCCAGGGATGATATAAGCTGTGCGACAATTTATTTCCGTGAACCAAGAAAACTGCTTTTATGTACCGGACCTCCTTTCGACAAGGAAAAGGACAGGGAGCTGGCTGCCAGGGTAACCGGTTATAATGGTAAGGTTATCCTTTGCGGCGGAACAACAGCAGACATTGTTGCCAGAGAGCTAAACCGGAAAATTGTTGATGAACTTATATTTGAAGATCCCGAACTGCCACCCGAAAGCTTCCTTGAAGGAATTGACCTGGTGACAGAAGGAATCCTGACGCTGCAAAAGGTTAACGAACTTCTTAAAACTTTCAATAACAGCGTCAGACTCGGGAGGGGGCCAGCTGATAAAATTGTAAAGATGTTCATGGAGAGCGACGAAATTCATTTCATTATAGGTACCAGAATAAATATCGCACACCAGGACCCTAACCTGCCTGTTGAACTGGAGATCAGAAGAACAGTCGTAAAAAGGATAGCCCGTTTACTGGAAGAAAAATGGCTTAAAAAGGTCACTTTTGAGTATATATAAAAGGCGAAAGGCGACAGGCGACGGGCGACAGGCGTCAGGCACCTACAACCTAGTATACCGATTACTGTTTACTGATTACTGTTTACTGATTACCGGATACCCTCAAGATACTCAATGGTACGTCGGAACAAATGAGGCTGTATATCAGGATGGGTAGGATGATCAGGGATACGATCAAGTAACACGACCTCTACTATCTCCGAAATATCAGGCACAGGTCCTTTCTCATAAACTTCCGCGAAATAAAGACGCCCCCACTCTGTCTCTCCATCTTTCTTCACTGAATAGGTGGCGATGCATTCTATGTAAAACTTAATGGCTCCTGTCTCTTCCGACAACTCCCTTGAAGCAGCTTCATTTGCGGTCTCCCCCTCTTCTATATGACCTCCGGCAATCTCAAATGTGGACCTTTTGTGATGTCTTACAAATATCCATTTATCTTTGTAACGTGCTGATATTACTGAATATGTAAGTTTAACTCCAGGATTATAATCAGTATTGAAGAATTTTACCTCTGTCATTTATTAAATTTATCAGTAATCGGCGAATTTAATCATAAATAATTATTGAGTACTTTTAAACGCTAAAACTGTGCCATGATTCTTCTTCTTATCCTGATAGCAACCGAACTTTTTGCTCCAGTCGCTTTGCGTCAGCATTTTTACCAGCGATCCAAAGCGCTTTTCTATATTCTTATCATCGCACACGTGATTCTGAGTTTCTGGTTCTGGATACTTTTTGTTACTGTAACCAGCAATAACGGACCCTTCGACTCACCCGGACATATATGGGGCATCACACAGCTGGCAGGTATGATTACAGGGGTAATCGTACCGAGGATAATACTTATAGTTTTGCATTTCACAGGCAAACTGCTACGGTACAAGACCGGTGGACATATCAACTGGCTAACAAATACAGGACTGGTTATATCACTGACAATTTTCCTGATAATTGCAGCCGGTACGCTCTATGGCAGATTCAATTTCAAAACTGATTATACTGAGATCAGAATAAAGGACCTGCATCCTGACCTTGATGGCATCAGAATTGTTCAGCTTTCAGATATTCACCTTTCCACTTTCCACCATCACAGGGATCTTCTGGCTAAGCAGATGCAGCTGGTAAACAGTCTTGAACCTGACATCCTATTAAACACCGGTGATTTTGTGACCTTCGGATGGCGTGAATTTAACAATTTCGATACAATACTTTCCAAAGCCGGAGGCAAACTTGGAAGTTTTGCAGTACTCGGAAATCATGATTTTGGCACCTACCATCCGTTCTTTACCGAAACTGACAGTAGAAACAATGTATTAAGGATCAATCAGCTTACAGAATCATCAGGCTACAAAGTCATGAATGATGAACACTTTGTGCTCCCGGTGCAAGGGGCAAAAATCGGTATAATCGGAATAACAACAATGGGACGTCATCCAGATATTGTACATGGAGATCTGGAAAAAGCAGTAATAGACCTTGATAGTGTGGATCTGAAAATATTGCTCTCTCATGATCCGAATCAATGGGAGCTTGCAGTAGCAGGTAAAACCGATATTGATATTACCCTTTCTGGGCACACACATGGAATGCAAATGGGCATTTATACCAAAAAGCTTAAATGGAGTCCCTCAAAATACTTCTACCCCCACTGGAGCGGACTATTCTCGGAAGGTGATCAGTATCATTATGTTAACAGAGGTCTTGGAGTACTGGCAATACCATTCCGGATCTGGATGCCTCCTGAAATATCAGTGATCACATTAAAAAAAGATTAATTTCCACGAAATGAAAAATCTGTTTCTTGCTGCAACAGCCTTTCTCATGTTTTATCTCCCTGCATTGACTTCATGTACCGATAAAGCATCTGAAAATCATTTTATCATAATTTCTCATGGTGGCATTGTCAGAATGGACACAACCCAGAGGGAAATATGGCTCACTTTTACAGCACACGAATTTGCTGATGGATTTGATACTGTACTCAATACACTAAGCCATCATAATGCAAAAGCATCATTTTTTCTGACAGGCGATTTTACAAGGATTGAAGGTTATGACAGGCTAATAAATAGACTCAAAGCAGATGGTCATTATATTGGAGCTCATTCTGACAGGCATCTTCTATATTGTGACTGGACAAAAAGGGATTCACTTCTTGTTACTAAGGAAGAGTTTATGACAGATCTTCTGAATAATTACAAAGCTCTTGAGAAGCATGGAATTACAAAGGAAATGGCACCTGTATTTATGCCTCCATATGAATGGTATAATGATTCAATATCTGCATGGACAAAAGAGGCCGGACTGACACTTATAAACATATCATCCGGCACAAAAATCAGCCAGGACTGGACAGTGCCGGATGGCAAGCCATATTATACGAGTGATTATCTTAAGAAAAATCTTCTTGATTTTGAAAAAAGCAGGGGATTAAATGGATATATACTTCTTATACATCCAGGAACTGATCCAAAAAGAACTGATAAATTATATTACCATCTTGATTCTATACTGACATACCTCGAAAATAAGGGATACAGTTTTCATTCATTTTCAGAACTGTAGGTGGTAAAATAATTAAAATAATTTGTGAAACTTAGTGCCTTCGTGGCAAAAAAATAATGGCCACCAAGACATCAAGTCACAAAGAATTTCATAATAAATACAATGAGAAAATTCTTATGGCTGGCAAAGAAGGGAATTATATATCTGAAAGCATCGAATACAGAATTGTTTTTTCCCGGAGAAGAACACTAGGAATAAGTGTTCTTCCGGATTCTTCAGTTGTTGTAAGAGTTCCATATCGAACTTCTGCCAGAACAATTACCAGATTGGTGGAGGAGAAATCGGCATGGATAATCAGACACAGGGATTATTTCATAAAAAACCGGAAGGAGAAACCTGAAAGATCATATACCAACGGATCTTCTCATCTTTTCAGAGGCAATGCTTATATACTGAATATATGCGAATCAAGAAAAAAATTTGTAAAATTAAATAGAGATTCAATTGATATCGGACTAGAAAAACCAGATGAAATTTCTGTCAGAAAACTTCTTCAGAAAGCATATAAGATTAAAGCAACTGAGCATATCCCTGTTCTGTTCAATGGTATCCTTGAAACACATGATAATTACGGTTTTAAGCCAACAGGACTGGTTATCAGATCCATGAAGAGAAGATGGGGAAGCTGTTCAAACAAGGGAAAGATAACTCTTAGCAGTGAACTTATAAGACTCAGTAACAAATATATAGAATATGTTATTGTTCATGAATTATGCCACCTAAGGCATCATAATCACGGACCAAAATTCTATGAGCTTCTGTCGGAGCTCTATCCTGAGTGGAAAAGTGTCAGAAAAGAGATGAAGGATTATGCAATATTAGTATAAACAGCCTGTACATCATCGTCATCTTCGATACGGTCGATGAGCTTTTCAATATCAGCAAGCTGTTCTTCGGTAAATTCAACCTGGTTAAGGGGAAGTCTTTTCAGTGTGGCTTTTTTTACTTCAACTCCCATCTGTTCGAGAGCATGGGAAAGCGAACCGAAGTTGGTATAATCTCCATATACAAAAACTGTCTCATCATATTTCTCTATCTCTTCAAGCCCTGCTTCAATAAGTTCAAGTTCAATATCTTCAACACTTTTGTCATCGGGAAGATCAAATTCAAATACAGATTTCCTGGAGAACATGAATTCCAGTGATCCGGTAGGAACAGTGCTGCCACCTGATTTATTGAAATACGATTTAATATTTGCTACTGTTCTGGTATTGTTATCTGTAGCACATTCGACAAATACAAGCACTCCATGTGGGCCTTTGCCTTCATAGCATATCTCAGCAAATGATTCTGAATCTTTTCCGGAAGCTCTTTTTATTGCTGCCTCAATATTATCTTTTGGCATATTCTGGGCCTTGGCATTCATTATTGCTGTCCTGAGCTTGGCATTAAGGTCGGGATCTGCACCTCCTTCCTTTGCTGCAATTGTAATATTCTTTGCAAGTTTGGGAAACAGTTTTGACATTTTGTCCCACCGTTTCTCTTTAGAAGCCCGTCTGTATTCAAATGCTCTTCCCATAAACTGAAGTATTAATCCTTTTAAAATGCCCGGCAAAAATAATATTTTCAGACAATATATTCCTGTCCGCGGGCAGGTACCTCAATATTTTTATATCCTTCTTCAGCTAGGACGCCTGCATATTTCTTTTGCGTTTCATATTCTCCGTGTACAACAAAAGTCTTTTCAACAGTGGCTTTATCCTGGCAACCCAGAAAGCCGATCATTTCCTTGTAGTCAGCATGTCCGCTGAATGAATCAATCTTTTTAACTTCAGCCTTAACTTCATAAACGGTACCATGAATAGATACCTCTTTATCGCCTCTCAGAATTCTTGCTCCAAGGGTTGAGGGTGAACAGTATCCGACTGCCAGAACGGTATTTTTAGGATTAGAAATATTATTGGCAAGGTGATGCTTTACCCTGCCTGCCTCCATCATGCCTGATGCAGAAATGATAACACAGGGCTTTTTATGTTCATTCAGCTTTTTGGAATCCTGCTGACGGGTTATAAAGAACAGGTTATTGAATCCGAAAGGATCGGGATCGGTCTCCATTACCTTAAGAAACTCCTTATTGAAGCACTCCGGATGAGTTCTGAAGACAGCAGTGGCATTTACTGCCAGGGGACTATCAACAAAAATGTCAACTTTAGGAAGCCTGCCTGAATTGAAAAAATTATTTAAAGCATAAACCACTTCCTGTGTCCTGCCGACACTGAATGCAGGTATAATGAGTTTCCCTCCTTTGCTAACACAGGTATCTACAACGACACTCAGTAATTCCTCCTCGGCATCTTCGTTTGTTGTGTGAAGTCTGTCACCATATGTTGATTCTGTTATAAGAATATCAGTCTGAGGAAATGGTTCAGGTGTAGCAAGTATCCTGTCAACAGGTCTTCCTATATCGCCGGTATAGGCGATTCTTTTAATCTGCCCGTTCTCAATGATCTGAATATTTGCCACTCCGCTACCAAGCATATGTCCGGTATTCGTGAATTTCACCTTTATATTGTCATCTATGCGGAATTTCATATTAATTGGCACCCCAATGAACAGGTTCATACACTGACGTGCGTCATCCTGTGTATATATGGGAGTTACCAGTGGCAGTCCCTTCTTTGCTCTTCTTTTATTGAAAGTATAGGTATCATGCTCCTGGATAAAGGCTGAATCGGTAAGCATTATTGCACAAAGGTCACGGGTTGCACTTGAGCAGACAACCGATCCTCTGAATCCCATCTTATACATATAAGGTATAAGTCCTGCATGGTCAATATGGGCGTGTGTAAGTATTATATGATCAATAAGTGACGGGTCAAACATAAGATCCCTGTTCATACCGTCAGTTTCAAGTCCCTTTCCCTGGAACATTCCGCAATCGAGAAGTATTCTTTTGCCTGATTCAGTGGTGATGAGATGTTTACTTCCCGTAACTTCCCGTGCGGCGCCTATAAATTTTATTTTCATTTATTATTTATTATAAGATTCTTCCAAATTAAATTCTGACTCCGACTATACTTATATCATCAACCTGAGCAAATTTTCCTTTCCAACTTTCAAGCTCCTCTTCAATAATTGTTTTCTGAGTGATCATTGGCTCATGGCTGATCTCAGTAAGTAACTTTTTCAGATTTGCAAGTTTGTATTTTACACCGTCAGGTCCGCCGAACTGGTCGCAGAAACCGTCTGAAAAAAGGTAAATTGCATCACCTTTTTTAACTTTGATCTCATTATTTGTAAATGTATCTTTTTCTACGTAATGTATTCCTATAGGCATTCTGTCTCCCTTATACTCTTTCAGAGCCCCATCCTGGAAAATCAACAGAGGATTATAAGCACCTGCAAATTCAAGCATCATTTTCTTCCTGTGAAAAAGACATAAGGCAATATCCATCCCATCGGCAGCCTCCCCCTCCTTTCCTGTCTGATGCAGGGAGGTTTTTACTTTCTTCCTCAACTGATTCAGCACCATATTAGCCTTATAATCGTTACCGCCTGCAATAATCTCATTCAGGGTTGAGATCCCAAGTGTGCTCATGAATGCTCCGGGAACTCCATGCCCTGTGCAATCAGCTACTGTAAAAAATACTTTATTATCATCCTCACCTATCCAGTAAAAATCACCACTTACTATATCTCTTGGTTTAAATATTATAAAATGTTCTGAAAAACTGTTTTTAAAAAGATCTTCGGTGGGTAACATCGCCATCTGAATCCTGCTGGCATATGCTATGCTTGAAGTTATCTCCTCCTTTTGTGCCTGAATCTCTTTTGTCCGTTCACGGACTTTCTCCTCAAGAATCATTTTTTCCCTTTTGAGTCTTGTTTCCCTAATTCTTGCAGTGAGCAAAATGGCAAGGGCAACAACTAAAAGAATCAGTATATAAAAACCTGTAGTCTGAGTCAGTGGTGCTTTAATACTGAAGTGATAAGTTCTGGTGGCACTCACATTTCCCCAAATGTCCTTTGCACGTACTTTCAGAGTGTGATCACCAGGCGGCGGCATTAAGGTAATTGTGGAAGAACTGCTCCATTTTGACCAGTCGGTCATTACCTTTTCAAGCAGGTACTGATACTGTGTTGAATTCTGCTTAAAATATCCTGGTGATGCCAGTTCAAAATAGACAGTATTGTCACCCCTTTCGAATACAATATCGGTTAACTCGAAGTAGGTTCCATCCTCATTTGTAGCGCTTTTAACAAACAGATTGATGTCTGTCTTAACTGAAAGGTTTTTATTCAGTGCTATCCGGAATATCTGATTATTACCCGATACAACCCATAGGTAATTATCTGATAAGTCAACAGATAAAACATCGTCCAACAGCTTTAGCATGGCAGCTTCATCTTTTGTTACCCGATCATCACCTGGCAAATAAACCCATTCATCACCGTTATTATACCAGGGAATACCCGGTTGGGAAATTATATAACTCATTGGTGCAGCAGGATGGAAATCTCCTCTCCTGTATTCTTCAAATTTGTCACCTGAACTGTTGTAATAATAGATACCACCTTCAGTGAACAGGAAAACAGAGTCATTTGCACTTTCCAGCAGATACTTGTTCGGGTAATCATTCTTTACTGTGTAGCTCTTATAATCGTATGTTCCATCTGATCCTCCTGCTGTAATCCTGTAAGCTGTACTGTTTCCTCCTGCCCATAAAATACCTTTTCCTCCTGTGGTTATTGAATACATTGGCTGAGTAAATTCTTTGTCCGGATATACAGCATTCCATGATCCTGAATTGTTTGTTGCGTATAAATAACCCTCAGATGTAGCGATATAATATCTGTTTCCTGACAGCTTCTGACTGATGTGATTTACATATATATCCTTAACAACAGGTTTTGCCCTGTGATCCGATATTGAATATAGTCCTGAGTTAGTTGATACAAGTATGCCTCCTGGTGTGGATACAAGTTGCTTGCATTTATCGTTTATACCTTCAACTTTCCGGTATATGTAGTTTATTGATTTTAGCCTGCTGACTCTTTTTTTGACAAATTGAGGTTCTTCAGGTTTTGTTTCTGCCGGCTTTCCGGGGACTGCAGCCGTAGGTTGAGCTTCAGGGGAATCTTTCTTTCCGAAAATTCTTGATAGTAATCTTTTCTTTGTTTTTGTTGCTTCCTGAGGTTGCTGTACAGGCTTAGATGCCTCTGCAGCGGGACCAGATGTAGCTTTTTCATTTTTCACAAGTACCTCAACTTCACCATAATTCTTTACTTCATCCAGATAAAATACCCCCTCACTTGTTGAAACATACAGCTCATTCTCATGCCAGAGCGATCCGGAGAGATTTCCAAGTAAACCGGGATAAATGCTGAAGTTACCAACCGGCAGGCGTAAAGCGGCCCTGCTCAATCCATACTGATGTGAGAGCCATAATCCTTTTCTGTTATCTGCAGCAATCGCATATACTTCATCATCGGGCAACCCATTCTGATAATTGATGGTGGCTGTAAGTTTCCCTGTATTCTTTTCTACAACAATTGCTCCACCGGCAATTGTTGAAAAAGCATAAAGACTATCAGATACCACAATCCCATCTGTAAGTATATTATCCCGCAGGTAGCCATCATCTTTTATACCGAAATCATAGAATTTAATCCCGTCAAATTGGGAGAGAGAACCATTCCCCAAACCAAGGAGTACCATTTTATTGTTGTAGGGAAGAGAGAACAATACCTCCTCATCTTCCAGAAGATAACCTGTAACAATTGGAAATAGAGTATCTGCTTCCACTCTGAAAAGACCTTTCGATGCTACATTTATAAAGGCATTTGTTGGGGTCAGGAACATTCCTGTAAATGGCCTTGTCACTTCACTCTTAAATCTTTTTTCAAGCTGACTGGTTTTTAGATTATGCCGGCTTATAACAGATTCACTGTAAAACCATATAGTGGAATCAGTTATATTTATCCTTGAAACAAGACCGACTTCAACAGAATCACCAGAAAGAGATGTATAGGTGTAAAAACCTTTATCATCCTTTTCAAGAAATCCATAGTTATTTTCACAACCGGCATAAACCCGATTGTTAACCGCACTGTAGTAAATCGAATATGGAACAGCAGGCATCCTTATGAAATTCCATTCCTGACCATCAAAAGTCATAATGCCGCGTCTGTTGGCAAATAACATTATACCTTCACCGTCCTGACAAATAGCCCAGCTCTGGTTTTCTATCTCCCTGCTTTCACGGAAATGAGAAAGCGGCACAGCTCCATCCTGTCCTCTGAGAAGACTGATGACAACCTGTGAAAATAAAAGTAATGATATAAGCTTTTTCATATCTCTGTTTTCATCCTTTATAATCATGTGAGAAGGATTTTAAAAGTACAAATAAAACAGAGAATATTTGTACTTTAAAGCAACTGATTAAGGATTAAAACGCCGATTAAACCTGTTATACCTATGGAAGTCTCCATAACTGTCCATGTTTTAAGGGTTTCCTTCACGCTCAGACTGAAATACTCCTTGAAGAGCCAGAAACCGGTATCATTAACATGACTGCACATTATGCTGCCTGAGCCAACTGCCAGAACCATAAGCTCAGGCCTGACATCAGTACCAGTAACCAGAGGGAGTACAATGCCAGCAGCAGTAAGTCCTGAAACAGTTGCCGATCCGATGCAAATCCTGAGTATTGTTGCAATAAGCCATCCGAGAAATAAAGGTGATAGTCCTGAACTGCTTAACAAATCGCCGATATAGTTACTTACACCTCCGTCCACCAGAACCTGCTTAAGTGCTCCTGCACCGGATATCAACAACATTATCATAGCTATGCTGCCTACTGAATGAGCAAGTGACTTCATTATATCACTCATCTTTTTTCCTCTTGCAATACCAAGTGTGTAAATTGCAAAAAGCACGGAAAGAAGCATGGCTACAATAGGATTGCCAATACCGGCAAGAATCTTCCTGAACAGATTTTCTTCAGGTAGTATAAACCCGGCAATAGTTGCCAGAGTGATCAAAAAGACCGGAAACAATGCTGATATGATACTTATCCAGAAACCCGGCAATTCTTCTTCCTTCATCCGATTCTCGCTAACAAACTCGCTTAATGGTTTTGCATTGACCCTGCTAAGGTATTTTGCCAGAAAGGGACCTGATACAAGAATTGTAGGTACAGCTATTAATAAACCATAAATCAAAGTAGTTCCAAGGTCAGCTCCGAATATGGTGGTAAGTGCTGTGGGAGCAGGATGAGGTGGCAACAAACCATGCGTGACAGATAACGAAGCAAGCATAGGAAGCCCTACATATATTAATGGCAGCCCTGTGGAAGCCGCAATTGTAAATACCAGGGGAATCATTATAAAAAAGCCTATCTCGTAAAAAAGTGCCACCCCGATAATAAAGCCGGCAATCATTATTGATGTCTGTATCCTTTTCTTATTGGCATTCTTAAGAAATCTTGATGTAATTGTCTGTGCTGCACCGCTTTCTGCAACAAGTTTCCCAAGCATGGCTCCCAAACCGAGTACCGGTACAATAACCCCCATTGTGCTTCCTATACCTTTCTGTATTGTTGCAACCGCATCTGTCACATTCATTCCGGAAGCAAGTGCAACCAGGATAGCAACGATCATTACTGATATGAATGGATTGAGCTTAAATACCAGGATAAGTAACAGGAAGAGTGAGATTCCGCAGAGGACGATTACTAGAGGCATGGGGTTGGATTTTGTTGCTGGTTGCTGGGTTCTGGATGCTAGGTGCTAGGTGCTGGGTATTTGTTGACAGTTCCAGGTTCCAGGTTCCAGGTTCAAAGTTATTTCAATTTAAAATTGTTGCTGATTACCGATTACTCCAAATAACTGTTCCGAACAAATATAATAAATACATTGACCTGATTCTAATTATTATCTTTGGTAAAACGCCACTTATGAAAATCGCCAGAATAATTCTGTTCCTCACCCTTCATATTCTCCTTACGAGATGTACTGTCAATCCGGAGTTACCGGCTGGTTACCCCGACAGGAGTCCTGAAATGGATGTTCTGCCCGGTTTCAGAAACCCGCCCAAAGGATATGGAGAGGTTCCTTTCTACTGGTGGCAGGGAGATACCCTTACGAAGGAGAGATTGCTTTGGCAGCTTGACCAGCTGACCGGTAAAAAAATATCCAGTCTGCAGATCAATTACAGTCACCTTGACTACGGAGGATTGTCATACGGCTGGTCAAATCCAAGCAAACCGGCACTCTTCAGTGATGCATGGTGGGATCTTTTCAAATGGTTCGCAGCTGAAGCCCGAAAGAGGGGTATGACTGTCAGCCTGAGCGATTATACAATAGGCATCGGACAGGGATTTTCGATGGATGAGGCCCTTAAGAACAATCCTGACATGAACGGGTCAGTTCTTAAACATGCCTCCATGGTTCTGAAAGGAAAAGTGGATATTAAACCTGATGGAAATATTCTTTCTGTAACAGCTTATAAATTCCAAAAAGACAGCACTTTGATACCGGAAAGCAGACAGGACCTTATTTCCTTAATCAGTAATGGCAGACTTATAAGCAATCTGGGAGATACTGCCAGAATGGTAATCATCGTGTACTCTGAAAAGCTTGTTCCGTCATACGACCCTTTGCATCCCAAAAGCGGTGAATCCTATAATAAGTACTTCTTCGGAAAGTTTGAGGAGGCTCTTCAAGGGCAGGGCTCTGATGCCCTTAACTTCTTTTTCTCCGATGAACTTAATTTCAGGGTTAGCGGAAACCTCTGGAACGGGTATTTCGCAGATGAATTCAGAAAAAGAAAGGGATATGACATAATTCCCAATCTTGATGCTTTATTCGCTAATACAGGCCCTGACGCACCAAAGATCAGGATAGATTACAACGATGTGCTTGTAAGTCTCAGCGAGGAAAACTTCTTCAAG
This sequence comes from uncultured Bacteroidota bacterium, assembly GCA_937864815.1. Taxonomy (GTDB): domain Bacteria; phylum Bacteroidota; class Bacteroidia; order Bacteroidales; family VadinHA17; genus LD21. The sequence goes on along the minus strand of CALMJY010000172.1, from coordinate 24,996 downwards.
CCTGTGTACCAGTGGCACCAGGACAGAGGCATGATCTTCGGATGCGATCATGGCGGACGTGGAAGGGATGTTGCTGAATTCGGAGATTATTTCAGGACGCAGAGATGGAACCAGGGTCCAGGATCGGACCAACCTTATCTCTCAAAAGATATTGTGAAAGCCAAGGTAGCGGCCTCAATAGCACATCTTTACGAAAGACCCAGAGTGTGGCTCGAAGGCTTTCACAGTAGCGGTTGGGGAACATCATCAGCCGCGCTGACAGATGCCATTTTAGCTAACTATGTGGCAGGCTATAACCTGATGTCATTCCATGGTCTTTACTATTCAACAATGGGAGGCTGGTGGGAATGGGCCCCTCCCGATAACCACTTCAGAAATCCGTTCTGGCAACAGGCTGGTCCGCTGATGGAGTGTACCGAAAGCCTCTCCTATCTACTGTCACAGGGAGTTCACAGATGTGACGTCGGGATTCTTTATCCGACTGAACCTGTAATTGCCGGAATTGACGGAGAAAAGGCAGTAAAGACTGCATTCAGAGCAGGAGAGAATATTTACAGCAAAGGAATTGATTTCGATTATATTGATTATGAGTCTCTTGCAAAATGCGAGATAAAAGACAAAATGCTTCATGTGTCAGGAGAACAATACAAAGTCCTTGTTATTCCTTCAATGAAAATCATCCGCCATTCTTCACTTATGAAGATTAAGGATTTCATATATGCAGGTGGTTTGGTGGTATGCATAGGATCAATTCCGGAAATTACCGAGCAAAATGGAGCAATCAATGAGGATATTAAAAAACAGTCATCCTCAGTTTTTTCCGGAAAGAAGAATGTTATTTTAATCACTGATCCGGAAGAGACAATCGGCTCAATATCAGGCAGATACGAAGCAGACTTCAGTCTCCTGACTGACGTGAATAATCACCCTTATGTGATGCACCGTGTGATCGGAGAAAGAGATGTTTATGCCCTGTACAACTTTCCCAAGGGAAGCAGGTGCTTTTTCAGTTCAAAGGGTAATGTTCAGCTATGGAACCCATGGACTGGAAAGACCTCCGGCATCTCTTCATTTTGCAGGGAAACTGAAAAAGGAACCGAAGTTGAACTTCCTTTAACTGAAAAGGAGATACAGATAATTGTATTCGGAAATAAAAACAAGAGTGATAATGTACTTGAAAAAAGAGAAGTTACTGAAACAGTAAGCATTGACGGCAGCTGGGAATTTGAATTAAAACCATCACTCGACAACAAGTGGGGTGATTATCAGCTTCCTGCAAAGAAGGAGATGCTTGGTGCACAGGTAAGACAGATCTGGTTTAAGGAGTTGCAGAATTATTCGGGTGAAGAGATCAGAGCTGACAGTACCTGGAGAAAAGTAACCTGTTCATTCGGTTCGCAGTTTATGAAGCTTGGACCGCTTAAGGAAAAACCTTCTGCGGATAAACTCCTTAAAATTACCGGGACACAGGCTGGCAGTGAATTATTGATCTCCGGGAAAAAATACAAATGGGAAGAGTATTCTTTTTCATGGAGGTATGGAGTTGAGGGAGATTATGGGCACCAGGGCTGGCACGGATTAAAAGGAAGTTTATATGATGAATTCATCCGACTTGGTGATATAGAAGAAGTTAAAATGTCAAGATTCAGGGTGCCTGAGAAGGGAGGAAATTACTATGTTCTGCAGTCCTCTGTCATTGCACCTTATGATGGTGAATTTGATATACTTTCGGATAGCATAAAGCCTTCTTTAATTCTAATAAATGGGAAGCAAACTGATAAAACCAATATTAAGGTAACGCTCAATAAAGGAGCGAATCAAGTTGTATTGCTGTATGATAAAGCATGTACTGCATACCTTGTGTTCAGAATTCCTGAAGCCGAAACACCTGAAAGAAAACCTGTGGCTATGCGATGGTATGGAGACACCGGTATTCTTCCGTTTGATTTCAATCTTAGTGGCTTATCAACTGGAATTTATAGATTTAAGTCGGCTCCTGGTCTGAAATCACTTGCCTTCAAAGCCTATGGCAATCTGAAAGTGTGGATCGATGGCAGTGAACAAAAAATAAATCAGGGGGAAAAACGAAAAGATGGTCTGACTGATTATGTAATTACTGTCAAAGATATTAATCCGGGAATCTCTGATGTTACCTTAAAAATTGATTATCAGCCGGGTTACAGAGGTGCGGCTGCAATTCCGGAATACATTGAGCAGGAATGTGGTGAGGGTGTAATCACACTTGGTGACTGGTCTGAGATTGACGGATTAAGAGCATATTCAGGAGGTGTCCTGTACAGCAAAACCATTTCAATTGATGAGAAAGAATTATCAGGTAAAACTGAAATCGACCTGGGAGAGCTCGTCTCTTCAGCTGAACTTTTTATAAATGGAAAAAGTGCCGGCATAAGGGTCTCCCCTCCCTGGAAGTTTGACATCACAGGGTATGTTAAAGCGGGTGAGAACAGGATTGAGGTACTGGTTTACAATACACTGGCTAATAACTATACCTCAATACCAACAAGGTACAGGGGGAGTATCAGGTCGGGATTAATCGGACCGGTAACAATGAATCATTATAATTCTTCTGTGAAATAATTAACAGTAAAATGAAATTAAAACTATTAACTGCCTGTTCAGGTGTTGCTGTAGCAGCAACTACAATGAATGCAAATGCAAAAGAGCCTGCAAAGCCTAATATCCTGCTTATAATGACCGACCAGCATAATGCCGGATATTTCGGATTTATGGGTCACCCGCTGGTGAAGACACCCAATATAGATGAACTTGCAAAACATTCGTCAGTTTTCACATCAGCATATTGTGCATCACCGGTAAGCGGACCCTCAAGAGCTGCAGTATTTACCGGACAATATCCTCTCAGAAATGGAGTAACCACCAACTGGGTTAAGCTTAAAGACGAATCAACACTTCTGACAAGGAAACTGTCAGAAGCCGGCTATTATAATGGCATGATAGGAAAACTCCACCTTACTCCTGTCACAGCTGATCATGGATTTCAATACCGGAGAATCTGCGATTCACCATATGATTTATATGACAAGGAAGAGATAGTTGAGAATGATTATCTTAAATGGGCTGCGAACGATCTGGGGATCAGTCCGGAGCGGCTGGCGGCCCTTGCTTGTGAAAGTGAACGGTGCGGTGTAAAGGACTCAAGGTTCTGGCTGGGCTGGAGCTGGACCGACGACAGGCACCAGATAACAACCTGGACGGGTAATGAAGCTGTTTCATTCATTGAGAAATACGAAAATAAACAACCGTTTTTTCTTCACGTTTCGTTTTTCGGTCCGCACCATCCCTACTCCACCTGCGATCCCTGGGATAAGATGTATGATCCGGCAGAGATAACCCTTCCAGCCACTTTCGGCAAAATACAGCCCGGATCTCAGCCCGGCATAAGACCGGAATGGCCCGAAGAAACCTGGAGGAAAATAATTGCTGCCTACTGCGGGAATATAAGTGCAATTGACAAACAGGTCGGACTGATTTTACAAGCCTTGAAAGATAAAGGATTATGGGAGAACACATTGATAGTTTTCACTTCAGATCACGGAGATCATATGGGCGACTTCTCACAACTGGGCAAAGGCACAATGCTCGAAAGCAGTGTAAAGGTTCCGCTTATAATCAAGGCTCCCGGAAAAGATGACCAAGGAAAAAGAAATCAGCAGGTAGTAAACCTTATAGACTTATACAGCACATTTCTTAACTATGCCACAATACCGGAGGTTTCATATTCAGCTGATTCAAGGTCATTAAGAATGCTGCTTGAAGGGGGTGAAAAGTGGGAGAATCTTACATTTTCAAGCATTGGATCAGCCGATGGTAAAAATGGCCAGGTTATGTTTATCAAAGACAGCCTGAAATGTGTGGGATTCCTGAAAAACGGGGTCTTGAAAACTGAACTCTATAACAGATCTGAAACAATTTGCGATTTGCATAACATTGCAGATGATCTAAAATATACCGGAATAATCTCGGCGATGAAGGAGTCAATTGAGAAATGGACAGAATCTCTTTCAGGAAGAACTAAGAATTGATAAACAGATTAGTCCTCTGTTAAGGTCAGAGTAGTATCTGCATTCAGGCTTAAAGTAAACCTGTAGTCTACAGTAAGGCTGTCAGGCAACGTTATTGTACCTGTAAGGTCGCCGCTAAGGGTACTGGTCCCTTGAGGTACAACTTTATAATCGGTGGTAACACCGGGTTTTATTTCGCCAAAATCCACATTACCCACTTTACATGTAAATGAAACTGTTGTAAGAGAGTTTCTGATACGTAAAAAATTATTGAACTCGTCCTCTTTTTTGCATGCACCCAGGAAAAGGATCAGCATTACAATAACAACAAACGTTCTTTTCATGATATTCACTTTTATAAAATCAGAGCTATACATAATATCCGGCTTTATTTGCCCGCAATCACTGAATTTTTGCAGTAAAGATACTGCAGATAAGCTGACATAGTATCTGCAATTACAAACACAATAACCCGTCTTTTGTTCATCCTTTAAGCCTGAATCTAAATATGCATATAAGGAACTTATTTTCTGTAAAAGCCTTTATTTATCAACGAAGGTCTCTTTCAGGATGGCTTTGACTTCTTAATTCTCAGGTTTCGAAAGTTTACCAGGATCTTTGATCAGAAGATCAAAAAAATAAATGGTTAATAAAGACAAGGACTATTTCAGCAGTTCTCGTACCTCTTGTTCAAGGATCAATATCTTTTAACCATGCTTTTATTTCAGGATGCATAAAGAAGTGATTTGGATCTGTCAATGCTCTCCCTGATAAAGGGATTCTTAATTGTTTTATTCTCCAACAGATCAATTTGCCTTTTTAACAACTCTTCAAGCGCAAATTTCAGATTGAAATAGTTATCAGCATAATCGAGTGGATCGTCAGAATCAATATCTACAATTAAATCAATATCACTATTATCAGTGAATCTGTCAGTTAAAACAGAACCGAAAACATAAAGATTTTTTACCTTATTTTTCTGACAAAGAGTTTTAATCTCATCTTTATAAATTTCCAGATACATCTGCTTCTTTTTTAAACAAATATACAATTTCCTTCAAAATTACATTCTCCTCTATCACCGGGTTAAATATAAGTACCCGCTCAAAGTCTAAACCTCAACCCGCCTCTGAATTCTATTATAGTCTGGTACTCATTGGAGAATATCAGCTCATTGACACTCAGGGAAAAGTTGAAATTCCATTTTTTCAGCTTATAGATATAGTTAACCCCAAGTGGTATCTGGACAAACTCATTCCCATATTCATATCCGAAAAGAGCGCCGGTAAACGGTGTGAGCCTGTTTTCGGAATTACGAGAATTAATATGTATCCGTGGACCGGCAGCCAGATAAAAAGGTTTCTGCGAATCAGTGCCCATATTGATTTCCATATCAATCTGCGGCGTAATGAAATAATCCATTGTTGCCGTAAACATCAGTCCTGCCGATGAAACCCATTTACCTCCACCAATACTTATGCCGAACGGACTGGCTTTTCTTGGATTCTGGTTTCCCATCAGGTCAACCACACCATTCTTATATTCTATTTTCGAAATTCTTTTAGCCTTAAGGAATAGTACAGGTCCATCAGGATAATCTGACATTTTATATTTCACCACCTTGCCGGTATTCTCGACTATCCTGACATCAAGCTGCTTTTTGTCTTTAGTTTCAATTTTATCCTGTGCTGTTGCATAATTGAATAAATAAGCCAGCATCACGAGTATCAGAACCTTCTTCATATTTTGCTTTCTTCCTTAACTTTAATTGATCCGGATGACCTGAATACTTCTATAGCCGTCCGGAATGATTCATTTTTCACAAATATATAATCTGTATTAAATGTAGAAAGAACATTGACAGTTATTTTATTGTCTTTCAGGGGACCGGTTATGGCATTAATAATTCCGACAAGTGAAAAATCGAGGATTCCTTCCACTCTGAAAGCTTTCCAGCCTTCGCTGGATTTAATATCCGGAAACCGTGTTGTGCAATCAGAGATAATGGATATTTCCTCTCCGGTTTTAGTAACAGAATAGAATCCAGATTTAAATATTTCAGGCGGGATTTTGGAGTAATCAGCCACCTGGGAAATTGTAAAATTACCGCTCAGAGGTATTAATGTTATCATTTCGTAATCTCTTTTTATGTAATATATTTTTAACCACGGATTTGCACAGAGTTTGTACGGAGTTTCACTGTTTTTTGACACTTATATCTCATATCTCACTCCTTTACCAACCCACCCCTAACCCCTCCAAGGAGGGGAACCAGGTAGATAACCCTGATATCTGTCGCCTGTCGCCTGTAGCCTCACCTGATCAAATGAATCTCAATGACCGACTTAATCGCCCTGTCGGAGAAAAAATCTGCTGCGGCAAATACACGGAACAAGCCTCCATCTTCATCAGGTTCTGTACGAACCAGGAGGAATTCCTGCTGATCATTTCTGTTAAACAGTTCGGAGAAAGATACTGCACTCCTGTAACCATCGAGTCCTGTTATGCATATCATACCAGACTTAAGGTTTTGTCTGTCTGTTTTGTAATAATTGCCAAGCTGATTACGCAGTAACATGCCATAAAAAGGAGAAGTGCTGTGAATGCCCTTGCCTCTTCCGTAAAAAATTGTATAGAATGTTATATCCTCTTTATCTTTCACAGGCGATATAACACCAAGTTGCTTATCTCCCTCAAACAGTTTGATTTCCTTTGAGTACATTGGGGACATTCCCCTTGAAACCTTGAATGATTTCCTTATTGATTTTACAGTTATCATAACAGGGTCTGATATATTCCTTTCAGTCACGAGGTCATTAGATGCTACTATTTTAGATGTCGCAGGTAATGGCCACAGTTCCTTTGTCCTGGAAGGTACTATCCGCGATACACTACCGGCAATAATAATCTTATGAAGGTTATTGGGATAATAGATCTCTCCCCAGCTGAAAACAACTTTTTCACCTGTTTTGTTTTCAACTTCAATATAGAGATCAATTATCGGATTGAACTCCTCACTGTTGACTTTTTTGATGATCCGCTCATTCAGAATGTCAAACAATGAATAGCCGTCATACCTGTATGCTCCCACGAATCTGTCACCACCGGCTTCGTCAAGCAGTGTTTCCTTAACTATTACCGAGTGCTGGGGAAGAACTGAAAAATCAACTTTACCGGGATTAGCAATCTCACCTTCAATAATGAGATCACTCATTACCAGAGGAATAACCTCGGTGTTATCATAAAAATTGTTTGTCATATCTGTTGAATCTGGCAGTTGTTTTGCTGCAGGTTTTTCCTTTGTAATTGTGGTATTTACACATGAAAACAGGCCTATGGAAATTATGGTCAATATAAAATACTTTCGCATAAAAAGATATCTTAAATTTATTCACAACAAAAATAGATTAATACCAATATCTTTTGCTGACATTTTTCATATATTTAATTCAGCTAAACAACAATATCCCAATACCATGAACTCGAAGGAAAGAATGATGTGTGCCATAAACGGGGAAAAGCCTGACAGGCTACCGGTAACAGTTCATCAGTGGCAGGGTTACCACCTCGATACCTACATGAACGGTATTACACCTCTCGAAGCTTTCAGACAGGTTGGCATGGACGCAGCAATACAATATTTTGCCGATATGGGACAATTCTGGCTTGTTGATGCTGATTTTGCAAAATTCTCTACCAGGGAATGGAAGGATGAACCTGTAATTGTAAATGACCATCCTGATAACAGGGTCTATCATCATACAATAAAAACACCTGAGGGAAACCTTACTTACAAGAGTGCAGGAAACAGGAAAACCACCTGGATAACCGAGTACCTTATCAAAAGGGATGAAGATATTGACCTTATAAGGAAATATATGCCTGTCCCGATGCTCGATAAGAAACCTCTTAAAAAGGTTTATGATGAAACAGGCGATAACGGGATTGTAAGAGGATTTGTATGGGGCGACCAGGCAGGCTGCTGGCAGCATGCAGCATGCCTGATGGACATCAATGAACTGATCGTAAAAACTATGGTCAATCCTGAATGGGTCCATGAATTAATGGAGATACTGCTGAATAAAAAGCTGCAATTCGTCGAATCGATGAAAGGAGCAAAATTTGACCTTATTGAAACAGGAGGCGGATCAGCATCCTCAACACTTATCTCACCTGACATGCATAAGGAGTTTTGCCTTCCATATGATAAAAGGATGCATGATGCCCTTCATGGTCTTGGTTTTAAGATAACCTATCATACCTGCGGCGGGACCTATGGAATTGAGGAACATATTATTGCCAATGGTGCAGATTGTTCTGAAACCCTGGCTCCTGTAAGCATTGGCGGAAACCAGGAACCATGGGAGGTAAAGGAAAAAGTGGGTAACAGGATCACTCTGATCGGTGGTATGGATCAGTTCAGTGTACTAACTGATGGTACTCCTGACAAGATCAGGAAAATGGTACATACACTTTTTGAAAAAGTGGGTTATGACGGAGGATATATCTGCGCATGCTCCGACCATTTCTTTGAGACTCCCGTTGAGAATATAAAAATTATGGCTGAGGCAGCAACAGAATGCCTCTACTAATTGCATATTAAATTATCTGAAAATCATTAATAGTCACTCTATTTTATTTAAATAGTTATTATATTTGTGTAAATATGAAGTACAACTTTAATAATACACAATATGATATATATACCCAGAGAAATAGAAAAGGAAGCCTCGGAACTTGCAGAAAATTATCCGGTGCTTACAATTACAGGTCCAAGACAATCAGGTAAAACAACTCTTGCCAGACATCTGTTCGGACATCTACCATATTTTAGTTTTGAAAATCCCGATCTGAGGAGTCTTGTAACAAGCGATCCGCGAAAATTTCTGACACAGCTTACAAAAGGAGCAATACTTGATGAGATCCAGAATGTTCCTGATCTGATTTCTTACCTGCAGGAGGTAGTTGATCTGAAAAAAAGTAATGAATTATTTGTAGTTACCGGAAGTAACCATTTTTCTGTTATGCAGAAGGTTACGCAATCACTTGCCGGCCGCACAGGGATTTTAAAACTACTCCCTTTTAGTCTCAATGAGCTGGGGACAGACAACCAGTTATCTACCAATGATTTATTAATTAAAGGATTCTATCCTGCTGTTTACAAAAGTAAAATCTCAGCAACCAAAATACATCGAAACTATTATGAAACATATCTGCAAAAAGATGTGCGTCAGTTAATACAGATCAAGGATCTGAATCTTTTCGATAAATTCATCCGGATATGTGCCGGTCGAACAGGTGGCTTACTCAATACGGCAAATATTGCTAACGAAACCGGACTTTCCATTCCTACAATAAAATCATGGCTGTCTGTTCTTGAGGCTTCATATATTATTATGCTGTTGCCTCCATTCTATGAAAATATAAGGAAAAGGATGATAAAATCACCAAAACTTTATTTCTATGATGTTGGCCTTGCCTCTTATCTCCTGGGAATTGATGATAATATTCAGATGAACCGTGACCCTCTGCGCGGATCATTATTTGAAAATATGGTCATTATGGAAATGATCAAGTACCGCTTCAATTCCGGTTTAGATCATAAACTCAGTTTCTTCAGAGATAGTCATCATAATGAAGTTGATATTGTCTTCAGGAAAGGAAGGAGATTATTGCCGGTTGAAATTAAATCTTCACAGACCTTTAATCCGGATTTTATGAAAGGACTCGATTATTTTAAGTCACTGTTTTCAAAAGAAGTTGATAATGACCTGCTTATTTACGATGGTTCAACTGAACAGTCCGGCAAACGGTCCATTCTCAATTACAAAACCTTCTCCGGTAATATTGCAGAGTACATAAAATAGCTTTGCCCACCGGAGAGTTGGTGCAGGAGAATTAACTATAATGTTTCATCCGGCCATTCCACCTCCTTTCCGGTTGATTTGAAAGAAGGACGCTGAGCATCAACGTTCCTAAGGTAACTTCCAAGTTTTACCGCCATCTCTTTCACTTTATCAGGATTTACTGCAGCAAGATTGTTAAGCTCTCCAATATCATCATTTATATTATAGAGCTCAAAATGCTTATCTTCATAGAAATAAATAAGCTTCCAGTTGCCGCTTCGTATCGTGCTTGTGGCTCCTATACCCGGCCCTGTAGGTCCCCAGTTATTTGGATAATGCCAGAAAAGATCTCTGTTTGAAGCAGTTGTTCCGGACTGAAGCAGCATAGGTACAAAACTTTTACCATCGACAGTCTGAACTGTTTTATATTCAGTAATCCCGGCCATTTCAAGTATTGTCGGATAAAAATCCTCAATAAGCAGGTAGTCACTGCATCTTGTCCCTGGTTTGACTTTCCCCGGCCATTTTACAATCATAGGTTCCCTTATACCGCCTTCATAGGCAGAACCTTTTCCGCTGTTAAGAGGCTTGTTATGTGTATGTATTTCCCCTTCCCTGGGCCTGAGACTATATCCCCCGTTATCTGACATGAAGAGTATTATAGTGTTTTCACTAAGATTATTTTTATCCAGAAAGTCCATAAGGTCGCCAAGACTTTTATCCATACCCTCAACCATTGAGGAGTATCTTGATTCATATTCTTCAACTCCACTATCCCTGTACTTTTGGTAAAATCGTTCATCCGCGTAGAATGGAGCATGAACTGCATAATGCGCCATATACAGATAAAAAGGTTTCCCTGTTGTCCTGGATTTGTCCAGGGCTGCTATGGCCTCCCGTGTCAGAGCCTCTGTAAGAAAGATGGAGTCGCTATGGTACTTTTCCAGACCAGGTACACCCCATGGAAGTGTATGTGTCCCGGCCTCAGCATTTCCGAAATTCTCAGTGCCCAGATAGCTGCCCGGTCCTCCGGCCGCATGTCCTGCTATATTGACATCAAAACCACAATTGATGGGATTGGCTGTTAGTGTTGTCATGGCACCGAAATGTGCTTTCCCGCAATGAATTGTATAATACCCATTTTCCCTGAGTATCTGTGGCAGCATTGTGGCATAAACCGATCGGGCGATGGAATCAACGGGCTGTACTCCATTTACGTTCCATTGAGGATAAGAAAGGACATCACTATGTCCGTCAACGGAGGTATCTCTGCGCAGGGTCCAGTTGGTTACCCTGTGGCGGGCTGCATTCATACCTGTCATCAGGCTTACCCTCGTCGGAGAGCTCACGCTCGAAGCATAGGCCTGTGTGAACATCATTCCCTCACTGGCAAGCCTCTCCATTGCAGGTGTCCTGTATCTCAGGTTGAAAGGTGTTTTTTCCTTCCAGAAAGGCACGGAAGTATCCTGCCAGCCCATATCATCAACCATAAACATGATTATGTTTGGCCTTATGGCAGATTCCTTTTCAGATTTGCAGCCGGCCAATAATGGAACTATTGTACCTGTAAGAACTGATATTCTTCCTATACCTGCTGCATTCATTAATCTGTTCATTGTGTTCAGTTTTAATCTACAATCATTAATACTATATCCATCACATTGGTCATTGTTGGCCCGGTAATTATATGGCCACCTGTTTTTCTGAAAAAGTTATAGGAATTGAATTCACTGGTATATTCCTGAATGTCAATATTTTTATTGAATGCCGCAATTATTGTTTCATAATCAACAACAGCTCCTGCAGCTTTTGTAGGACCATCAGAACCATCTGTGCCTGCACACAGGATCGTTATCCCTGGTATTTTCTCCAGTAATCCGGCACAGAGCATTGCAAGATGCTGATTTCTGCCTCCGCTTCCCTTACCGGTCATCTTTACAGTTGTTTCTCCGCCCATAAGTATGCATACAGGTTTTATTTCATTTTTATCATTCCTGTACTTTAGTGCCGTATCAACAAGGAATTCAGAAACAGTAACCACATCACCCTGCAATTGATCTTCTGTGACTATAGCGTTCAGATTATATTCAAGGGCTTTCCGGCCTGCACTTTCAAGGGCTATACTGTTTGAACCTATTATTATATTGGAAGTTCTATTAAATATCTCCTCTCCCGGTTTTGGTGTATCAGGTATTTTGCAAATTGCCCCTTCATACAGGTAATCAATAATCCTGCCAGGTAAACTGCTCTTAATATCATATTTATCGAGTACCTCAATGGCATCCACAAATGTTGTGGGATCGGGCGTAGTTGGTCCTGAGGCAATTATATCAGGATGATCACCAATTACATCTGAAAGAATAAGGCTCACAAGAGTGGCAGGATAAACTGCACCCGCCAGCCTTCCTCCCTTAACACCCGAAAGATGTTTCCTGACGGCATTTATTTCCCTAATACCTGCTCCGCAATTCACAAGAAGCTTATTGACCAGTACCAGGTCTTCAGGGGTAAGCTCATCAGGACAATCGCAGAGAAGGGAAGATCCTCCGCCTGAAAGAAGACATATTACAAGATCGTCTGAATCTGCTTCATAAGCAATTTCAAGTAACCTCTTTGTAGCTTTGATTCCATTTGAGTCAGGAAAAGGATGCCCTGCTTCAGAGATTTTTATTTTCTTAAGGTCGGTTGAATGGCCATATTTAACAATGATATGCCCCCTGGTTATACGGTCTCCAAGAATTTTTTCAACCTCCCGGGCCATAATGGCACTGGCTTTTCCTGCCCCAATGACAAATACCCTGCCTGTTTTGTCAAGATTTATTCTCTTCTGACCAATATGAAGAGTGTTACCTTTTAAAGCCAGATTCCGTGAAATAAGTTTGTCGGGAAGGACACTCTCCACTCCTGCCAGGAAAATCTGTTCAGCTATCTCTCTTCGGTTCATGTAAAAAACAGATATGCCATGAAAATAGCCGTTGTAAATCCGGCCAGATCAGCCAGCAGACTGCAGCCAATCATATGCCGGGTATTTTTTATGCCAACCGATCCGAAATAAACGGCAACAATATAGAAAGTTGTATCAGTTGTTCCCTGAAGGGTGCATGATAACCTTCCTATAAATGAATCTGCTCCGTGAGTTGTCATGGCATCAATCATCAGTCCGCGGGCACCGCTGCCGGATAAGGGTTTCATAAATGCCACCGGAAGTGCACCTGTGAATTCCGTATCAAATCCCATCCATCCAAAGAATTTTGCAATACCTGAAACTATGAAATCCATTGCACCTGAAGCCCTGAAAATTCCTATTGCAACCAGTATTGCCACAAGGAAAGGAATAATCTTTATTGCAATATTAAATCCCTCTTTGGCTCCCTCGATAAATGCATCGTAGACATTTATCTTTTTCACCATTGCAAGGACAATAAAAGTGACAATTATTGAAAGCAATATGAAATTGGCAGCGAAAGTGGAAAGGGAAGAAATCTGCTCCTTCGGAAGCTGGCTGAAATAATAAATTATCCCTGCAATAATAGTTGTAAGTCCGCCAAGATACGACAGGATTACCTTATCAAAAAGATTAATCTTCTGGATAACAGCCACACTGATCATGCCTGTAAGTGAAGCTGCAAATGTTGAAATGAGCAATGGGATAAATACATCTGCCGGATTCACAGCTCCAAGCTGGGTTCTGTAAACTATTATGCTTACTGGTATTATTGTTAATCCGGCTGCATTCAGAACAAGAAACATAATCTGGGCATTTGAAGCTGTCTCCTTATGAGGATTATCCTCCTGCATCTCCTTCATGGCTTTAAGTCCTACCGGGGTTGCGGCATTATCGAGTCCGAGCATATTGGCTGAAATATTCAGGATCATTGATCCGTAAGCTGGATGACCTTTTGGCAGTCCGGGGAAAAGTCTCTGAAACAAGGGACCCACAAGTCTGCCCATTATCGTTACAACTCCCCCCTTCTCTCCCACTTTAAGCAAACCCATCCAGAGAGTTAGAGCACCAGTAAGTCCAAGGGAGATTTCAAAACCTGTCTTTGCATTGGAGAAAATAGCATTAACCAGGTCATTGAATATTTGGGTGTTTCCTGAGAAGAGCAGCTGCACAAGTGCAACAATGAATCCGGTCAGGAAGAAGGCAATCCAGATATAGTTCAGTACCATGGCTCATGTTTGTGTTGCTAAGATATAAAAAAAGGTATTGTTAAATAACATTAAATGAATGATCTGAGGGATTTGTTATTTCGGGTTTCTTCTATATTTGTATCAATAAAATCCAAAGCCGGTTATATTAAATTCCTGGTATAATGAAAAAGATAATTCTAACCTCGTTGACAATTTTTTCGGTTTGCCTCAGTATAATTGCACAGGATATTACTTTGCCTGCTCCCGATAAAAAAGGGGGAAAACCACTAATGCAGGCGCTTAATGAAAGACAGACAACACGATCATTCACTGATGAGAGCCTTACGCCGCAGCAGCTTTCCGACCTCCTGTGGGCCGCATTTGGAATAAACAGGGCAGATCAGAAAAAGAGAACGGCTCCGTCAGCAATGAATTATCAGGAGATAGATGTATATGTTGCAATGCCAACAGGACTGTATCAGTATTTAGGTGAAAGTCATACGCTGAAACTTATTAATAATAAGGATCTCAGAAAAACTACAGGAACCCAGGCCTATGTCAATAATGCTGCCCTAAACCTGGTATATGTTGCTGATATGGGCAAAGCAGGAAAAAAAGAGGGTGTTAAAATTGATGATTCTGATCTGTTCATGTCATATTCAGATGCAGCTTTTATAGCCCAGAATGTTTATCTCTATTGTGCCTCAGCAAATCTGGGATGCGTTGTAAGAGGATCCATTCCAAAAGAGAAGCTTGCTGCTGAAATGGGGCTGAAATCAAACCAGTATATTATCCTAGCACAAACTGTAGGATTCCCAAAGAAATAACAATTAGTGACTTATTATCGCCCGGTCTCCCAGTCTCCCCATCTCCCTCTCTCCTGGTCACACACCCGGCGCCCTGAAAAGTTCTGCATTTGAAATCACAGGACAAGCTTTAGACTTGCTGATTGTCACTTTAATCTTAGTAGCTTTCACAACCGGAAACTTACGGATCACTTTATATCCTATCGTAGTACCTTCCATGACTCTCTGCCACTCATTATCAACCATGGCATCCACACTGAATTCCTGAACCCTCTGCCCCAGTTGTATATACTCCTGAAGAAGAATCCTGTTGACTTCAGTTGGTTCGCCAAGATCAATTGTAAAGTCAGATGTCAGCTGAGAATCATCTGTTGACCAGTAAGTTGAAGGATCACCATCATTAATATTTGATGAATGATATCCTTTACCTCTGCAATGAGAGGCATTAATTATTTTGCCTTTAGCCACTTCAACGGAAAATTCTTTTTGCCTGAGCTCTTTAAAGGCAAGAAGTGATTCCACATCTTTTTCATTCAGAAGTCCCCTGCGGTCGGGAGGTACATTCAGCAACAAATTGCTGTTTCTCCCTACCGATGAATAATATAATCCGAGCAGGTTCTCAGGAGTCCTTACAAGAGAATCCTGTGTCGCATGGTAAAACCATCCCGGACGAATTGATACATCAACCTCTGCCGGTATCCAGTAATTTCCATCTTCATGTCCCTCACCAAGTATCTTTGCAAAATTTCCGCCGGGATACATCTCATCCTTTTTCAGCAGGCACCAGTTGGTTAGGCTTCCCATCCCGCTTTCGTTGCCAACCCACCTGATATCGGGACCGGCATCGCTGAACATGACTGCTGAAGGCTGGAGCTCTCTTACTATTTTATGAGTATTAGGCCAGTCGTAGTAAGTCTTATTATCTATTTTTCTTGTCTCCCTGGCTCCTCCATAGTATCCGTCACCTCCATTTGCCCCGTCGAACCACACTTCAAAAACATCACCATATTCAGATAGCAGCTCATTCAGCTGATTACGGTAATAAGTAAGATACTCTGGAGTTCCGTAAACGGCACTGTTCCTGTCCCACGGCGAAAGATAAACTCCAAGTTTAAGACCGAATTCATCACATGCAGCCCTTAGTTCACGTACTACATCTCCTTTGCCATCTTTCCATACTGAGTTCTTTACCGAATGTTCTGTATACTTGGAAGGCCACAGGCAGAAGCCGTCATGATGTTTGGCAGTAATGATGATTCCTTTCATTCCTGCTTCACTTGCAACCCTGGCCCATTGGCGGCAATCCATTGCAGTGGGATTGAAAACCGATTCTTTCTCATCACCATAGCCCCATTCCTTGTCTGTGAAAGTATTAACAGTAAAATGCACGAACATGTAATATTCCAGCTGATGCCAGGCAAGTTGTCTTTCAGATGGTACCGGACCAACCGGCTCAGGAGGAGATGCCTGTTTGCAGGAAAAAAGTAAAAACAGAATAAGTGATAAAGTGATTAGTTTTCTCATTTTAATAAAGTATTGGGTTATTTACAATATCACGATTAATATAGTCTTTTTTACCACAGAGTGCACAAAGTCCTTCGCCTGCGGCTTCGGATAACACAGAGGACACAAAGGAAAATTTCATGTTATTCTCTGTGAATCTTTGTGAATTCCCTCCGTGATCTGTGGTTAAACTTTAACTCTATTTTGAAAGATCTTTTATTCTGATATTCCTGAATTTAAGTTCCGATCCATGACCAAGAAATCCGATATGCCCCTTTGCATTCTTAAGCCCCGGATGGTCCTTATGGTCCATTGTTCCTTTATCTCTTGGTTCAGCAATATCACCATCTACGATAACTGTTCCGTTAAGTGTTATGGTAATCCTTGTACCCTGTACCTTAACTTCCTGGTAATTCCATTCACCTACCGGCTTCTGATAGCCTTTCTTTGCAGGGATAACCCCATACACGGAACCATGATACTGGTAAGGCTGAAGATTTGCATAAACCGGAGCCGCATCATCCAGTATCTGAAGCTCCATTCCGGAATAGGCAGCGTCGCCTGAAAGAGGAGCTCTTATTCCCAGTCCGTTATTAGCTCCGGGGGTCAGCTGAAATTCAAATCTGAATATAAAATCAGAGTACTCTTTTTCTGTAAAAAGATTCCCTCCGGAACCGCCACCCGGTTTAACAACAATGTTGCCATCCTCAGGTACATATGAGGATTTGTTACCCACCCAGCCGTCGAGGTTTTTTCCGTTAAAAAGGGAAACAAATCCCTCCTCCTGATCAGCAGGTTCAATAGATACCTTCCCTCCTGTCACATGCAAGGGAACAAATGCCAGAGCAAGAGCAGCTATTATCGATTTTCTGAGAAAATCACGTCTCCCAATTTTGATTTTTTCCATATAAATAATATTTAAATTGAATAGATAACTCTATATTTTAAAATTGACCCTGGGATATGGGCGCACGACTCACGACTCACGGCTTCTGACTTATGTCTTCGGTCTTCCATCTTCTGACTTCCCTTCGCAATTTGCAAGTTTTATGTGCAATATACAAGAAAAAAGAACCCCCTTCAGGAGGTTTAAGATTTCTGTGCGAATATTTCTTTTGAAGGGGGAAACTTAGTTCCGGAGTTAGGGGATAAAGGGAACGGGACTCCGGAACAGAAGAAGGATATTATAAAGAACGATAAGTGACAAAACCTGAACAAGTTCTCAGATAATTCCACCAAACCTGTTCATAAGTTCAAAAATAAGACCTTTTATGATTTAATATCAACCTTTTAGGGTGATTTGTACTAACTGAGGTTTTTAATGTACGAGTAGTCAAAACTGATGTACGAGATCGCAAAGTAAAAATTTAATGACTTTGCGATCTCTGCGAAAAACCTTTGTGTCCTTTGCGGTTTAAAAAGACTAATATAGAATAAACCGGTTATTAGTTGCCAGTGAAATCCTTATGCAGCTATTTAGTCCTCAGACAGTATACTGATACTGCAAGCAGGTAGATCATACAAAGTATAAGGATAGACATTCCGATAGCAACATTTGTGATATCTCCCACCCAGCCAATTACAAGCGGAATAACCGCTCCTCCGGAGATTGCCATCATCATAAGTCCCGATATTTCATTGTTCCTTTCAGGATATCTCTCAACAGCAATGGAAAATACAAGCGGCCAGATATTTGCCACAGCCAATCCGATCATAAATACAAGTACCCATGCAACTGCTGTTGAATTAACCATAAGTATCAGCGCGAGGCAAATAATCCCGAGAACACTTGTCCACATAAAAAAGCTGCGTGAGGAAATCCTTGTAAGCATAATGGCTCCGGCAAAAGTACCGAGCATACGCCCGAGGAAATATACACTTCTCCCTGATTCAGCAGCGATCGGATCCATACCAAACTGTTTTATAAGAAACTGTCCGGAATTTGAATTAAATCCCACATCCACACCAACAACAAGGAATATTGACATTACCATCAGGAACACAAAACCTGTTCCAAGCAGTTTAAAGGTAGACCCAAAAGTAGCTTTTACACTGGCTTGTTTTACTTCCTCAATATTCACCATACCCAGCCATATTGCAGAAAGGATGGAAACGATACCGAATACCAGGAAAAGAAGTTTCCAGTCGCCGAACCTGGCTGCAAAAACCGCAGCAAGCGGAGCTCCGATCATCGATCCGATAGCTTTAACAAACTGTGAAAAACTCAGGAAACTTGACGCTCTGTTTCCGGGCACAACATCCACCATCAACGGGTTTGCTGATACCTGCACAATTGTGTTTCCTATTCCGAGAAGTGCAAATCCCACCAGCACCATCTCAAAAGTGTAGAAGAAATAAGGAACAAGCAGACCCAGTGCAGTAACGCCAATACCAACATTCAGCATAAATCTCTTTCCGAGTCGTGACTGCATCACTCCCATCGGGACTGACAACAGGAAAAACCATAAAAATGCTGCCGAAGGTATAAGCTGTGCAAGTGTTGCACTAAGGTTCATATCCTTGCTTACCCTGTCCACTCCAATACCAACAAGATCAACGAAACTCATGACAAAAAATGCCATAAGCACCGGAAGTATCTTAGCTATGTTAACATGTTGTTTATGCATACTATACAGTTTAAAGTTTACATCAAGGGAAGAGCGTGCTGAACTGATTTCCAGAAGTTGTCATCGAGAAGGTAGGCGCTTCCCAGCAGAGCAGCATCCTCTTTTAGTTTCGAAAGTGCAACCTCACAGTTACAGTTCTGTTCTTTCAGGCTCATTTCAAAATGGTTGCCGAAAAGATTGTAGGCATGCGAAATATTACCTCCTATTACAAGTACCTCGGCTTCAAATCCTTTAAGCCATGGTGCAAGAAAGATTCCCAGATTTACACCAAGGTCCCTGAAAAGCTCCGGAATAACGTCATCCTCATTATAGAGATGTGCAAGCTCTTTTACACCAATAAGTTCCTTACCTCTTATTTTTTTGTATCGCCCAAGCAATCCACGTGTTGAGAAATAATCATCCGCAATACCATCACGGTATGGAAGATGATAGACACATCCTATCTTCGGAACAAGCGGGCCATCAACAATGGGTATTTTATTTTCAATAAATGCCGATCCGAATCCGGTACCAAGAGTGATGGATAATGATCTGGAGGCATCTTTTGCGCTTCCTGCCCAGGCCTCACCTACAGCAAAAGAGGATGCATCATTCATAAACCTGATCAGAAAATCAGGTGGTACATCAAGACTGCTTGCAATAGCATCGGATATATTGAAACCATACAGATTTTCATATTTTGCAACTCCTTTTATATAGCAAATCCCCTTTACATAATCGAAGGGTCCCGGCATCGCAAAACCGATTCCCTTTACCTTTTCTATTGGTGCTTTTGAAATGGTGTTTGACAGGGTTCCCGCCCATACACCGATAATTGTACTTGCCGATGCCCGGTTGTCTACTGCCATTTCTGTAATACTTTCCCTGAGAATTTCCCCGGTTAGGAGATCAATAGCAGCTGCTGTGATATGACTTCCTCCTATATCAGCGCCAATTGCAATATTCTTTTCCATAAAATGACTTAAATAGTATTATTCTAAAAGTGGTTGAAAATATCCAAAATTGTTGTCAATGCAAAATAATCCGGTAATTAAATTTCCTGCAGGTTAATAACTGATTTTTCTCATAATATTCGCCATATCAAAGAAGTAAATTTGAAGAATGATTTCCAATTTCCAGTTTTCAATATACTTAGTACCGGAACAATTAACTCTTCAAACCTTATAAATATATACCCATGGCTAAAGTAACAAAAGAGGAAGCTTTGAAGTATCACAGCAGATGCAGACAGGGCAAGGTTGAGGTAATTCCTACAAAACCTTATTTTACTCAGAGGGATCTGAGCCTGGCATATACCCCCGGCGTGGCATATCCCTGCCTGGAAATTGAAAAAAATCCACATGATGCCTATAATTATACTGCAAAGGGTAACCTTGTTGCTGTTATCTCAAACGGTACTGCTGTGCTGGGGCTCGGTGACATAGGAGCACTTGCAGGCAAGCCGGTAATGGAAGGGAAGGGATTGTTATTCAAGGTTTTCGCTGACGTTGATGTATTTGATATTGAAGTAGATGAAAAAGATCCTGAGAAAGTCATCGAATTCTGCAGGCAGATAGCACCAACATTTGGAGGAATAAACCTCGAGGATATAAAAGCTCCTGAATGTTTTGAGGTAGAAACCGAACTCAAAAAGATCCTCGACATACCTGTTTTTCATGATGATCAGCATGGTACTGCAATAATTTCGGCAGCGGGACTAATAAATGCTCTTGAAATTACAGGGAAGAAGGTTGAAGAAATAAAGATGGTAGTATGTGGAGCAGGAGCTGCTGCAATCTCATGTTCAAGACTTTACGTCTCGCTTGGTATAAGGAAAGAAAATATAGTAATGGTTGATTCAAAGGGTGTTATCAACAAAAAAAGAACCGATCTTAATAAGTACAAGCAGGAATTCATTACAGACAGGGATCTCGATACTCTTGCACAGGCCGTTAAGGACTCTGATCTCTTTCTTGGTCTCTCAGCTGCAAAAATGCTTTCCAGGGAGATGCTTGCATCAATGGCAGATAACCCTATAGTCTTTGCTATGGCGAATCCCGATCCGGAAATAGATTATGAAGATGCAATGGCAACCAGAAAAGATCTCGTATTCGCCACCGGCAGATCAGACTACCCGAACCAGGTCAATAACGTTCTTGGATTCCCGTTCATTTTCAGGGGGGCACTAGATTGTCTTGCCACAACAATTAATGAGGAGATGAAACTTGCAGCAGCCAAAGCTCTTGCTGCGCTGACAAAAGAACCCGTACCTGAATGTGTTGTGAAAGCATATAATATTGACAAGCTGGAGTTTGGACGCGATTATATAATTCCAAAACCTCTTGATCCCCGTCTTCTACCTAAAGTTGCTTCGGCAGTAGCAAAGGCAGCAGTGGAGACAGGTGTTGCAAGACATATTATCAGAGACTGGGATGCCTATGAAAAGTGCCTTGCTGAAAGGACAGGTGAGCATATAAAAAGAATTGGCGATATAAGTGCGTTATAAGGCGACAGGCAACTGGCATATTAAACAATAAAACCGGATTTTTTGTGTCCTGATTGATGACTGCCCAGCTTTTTCTCATACATAGCACATATCATTTCTGCAATCTGCTGTATTGAAAAACTGCTGCGGTTCAGGGTTGCATCAAACAGGTAATCAATATTCAGTGGTTTTTTATCCAGGAAGGTATGAATAAGATTAAACCTCTTCTCATCAGTATCAACAACATATTCTTCTGCAGTCTCAATATCCATGGACTTTTTCTTCATTACATTTTCAACCCTCCAGTAGAATGGGGCAATCAGCCTTATATGGAGAGAATTTTCTATGTCATGTGCAATTGAAACCCCACCTCTGCCCACAAGGATTATGTGTCCCTGTTTGCACATCGAAAGTACAACATCCTTGATAGCCTTTTTTACTCTCATATCGGTAACAAAGCCTCCGGAAAATGCCATTATCATCTCAGACATATTGGATAACTCTATCCCCTTGTAAAAGTTCTCCACCCTCTGGGTATCAGTATTAAGTTCTTTTGCAATATCATAGATGATATCTTTATCAACCCATTTCCACTTATTTGAACCGGTTAAATGGTTGAGATCATCAACCAGAAGGGCTGCAACCTGCCTTGCATCACAACCTGTGAGCCTCGAAATTGTAATCACAGGTCCATCTTCGGCTGAGGGCTGTTTAAGTATTTCTTCCCTTTGCCGGCGATCGAAATAAGCCTGATACTTATCCATTTTATTTGTTGCTTTTATCAAAGTGCCTGAAAGGAAACCGAAACTTAAATTTCTTATTTCCTTATTTACAATCACTTATCCCGCAACTCAGCGGATGGGACATTTTACTGCCACAGATCAATTCCCCCGGAATTATGAACGATATAAGATACAAAAAAAAATTGAATTATTATGTTTTTTCTGTAAAATACAGCTGACACAACACTAAGATGGCCCGTTTTTTGTGGCAGTTTGTTGTATTTTTAGATTTATGAAAACACTAAATGCATGCACAATTATAATTTCATTTTTACTTCTTTCAAACGGATGTAAAAAGGGTTATATTCAGAATGGGAAGCAACATATTCTTTTTCAGTACGATTATATTAATTACGCATGGGGCTATATACATGAAGGATTCTATGTAGATGATGAAGGCAAAGTACTGTTCTACAGTAATCCGGAGAACTGGAACTTTCATTCCCAGGACTACAGCATCAGCGAAAAACAAATTGATGACAACCTCTCAAAATGTACCCTTTCAGACACAAAAATTGACAAGGAGGATCTGGCTAAATTCTCCTCCTATATTGATAATATTGCCTCGAGCAAGATTACTGCAAAAAAAAGTGTTGGTGCTGATGCAGGTACCTCAGTATGTATCTGTTATACTTATAACAGCCAGGGTGGCATCTATAATGGCACCCTGATAAAAATGGAAGGTGACTATACATGCGAAAACCTCAATTTCTATTCAAAAAAAGTCACCATTTGGCTGTCAGAAATCTACGACTCAATTTCCGGAGAGTAGTAATGCAATCCCTTTTTTCTTAAACTACTGACACTTATCACCTGCTGTAAATTATATTCTGCTTGGTTATCATCTTTTTTTTTATACCTTTACTATATTCAATTTTTACTCGCTAATATTTAAAAATACAGCTATGATCGAAAACATTTTTTCCAGACCGGAACTCGTGTGGTTCCTTCTTGGCCTGGTGCTTTTTCTTCTTGAGCTGGTGATTCCAGGCTTTTTCATATTTTTCTTCGGACTAGGTGCCTGGGTCACAGCATTGATCTGCCTTATTGGTGAACCTTCCACTAACCTGCAGATAATAACTTTTGCCTTAGTATCAGTCCTCTCTCTTGTTGCACTCAGGAAGATGATACAAAAGAAATTCTTTTACCATGATGAGAACCTGTCGGATAAGGTTGAGGATGAATTTACAGGTAAGGATGCAAAAGCCATTGAAGACTTCAACTCAGAAAATACCGGCAAAGTGGAATTCAAAGGTACATCATGGAAAGCCGAATCGACTACTCAGATTAAAGCGGGACAAACTGTAATTATCAAGAGTAAAGAAGATTTTAAACTTAAAGTTGAACCTAAAAAATAAAGAGACATGAGCAGCGCTACATTCATTCTGGTGGGATTAATCTTTCTGGGTTTTATCCTCATCGCATCCATGATCAAGATTGTCCCGCAAAGGACAGCAATTATTGTTGAACGACTGGGAAAATACAGGGCAACATTTACTGCAGGATTCCAGTTGCTTATTCCGTTCTTCGATAAGGTAAGGTACAGACACACCCTGAAGGAACAGGCTATTGATGTTGCACCGCAGATATGTATTACACGTGATAATATAGCTGTTGAGGTCGACGGTATACTTTATCTTCAGGTACTTGATCCTCAGAAAGCATCTTACGGAATTGACAACTACAGGTTTGCGTCGATCCAGATTGCACAGACAACAATGCGTAGTGTAATAGGTAAACTTGAGCTCGACCGTACGTTCGAGGAAAGAGAATCTATCAATGCCACAATAGTTGAAGCAGTCGATAAAGCCAGCGAGCCATGGGGTGTAAAGGTGACACGCTATGAAGTAAAAAACATATCACCCCCGCAGAGCATTCGCGATGCCATGGAGAAACAGATGAGGGCTGAAAGGGAAAAAAGGGCCATTATTGCTGAATCAGAAGGTACAAAACAGGCAAAGATTAACGTGGCAGAAGGTGACAAACAGGAATTCATACTGAAGTCTGAAGGAGAAAAGCAACGCCGCATCAACGAAGCTGCTGGTCGTGCATCTGAGATAGAGCAGGTGGCAATGGCAACAGCAAACGGACTGAGGGCTATATCAAAAGCTATTTCTGAAGAGAATGGGCTTAATGCCGTAAACCTCAGAATTGCAGAACAATACCTTATGGCATTCGGAAACCTTGCCAAAACAAACAATACAATGATTCTTCCTTCAAATCTTTCAGACATAGCCGGAATTGTTGCAACTGCAACATCGGTATTCAACGAGACCAAGGATAAGAAGAAATAAGCTGTAGAAGCTTAAAAGGCTGTAGAGGCTGTAGAGGCTGTAGAGGCTTTATGGGTATGAATAACCTGTAGAGCCTTTTTTTATTATTTCTGAAAATTAACAAATCATTAACAATAGCAGATGCAATGTTTTGGATTTTTGTGCGTCTTTATGGTGAAAATAGTTCCAAATATAACGCCGGTCGGCGTATTCTAAGATCAGGTTTAGGTAAATCACAGAAAGACATCTCCCCGGTGTCTTTCTTCTTTTATTTTTTTTGTATTTTGCAGCCTCAAAATTAATAACGCAAACCACTGCCTGATATGAAAAAACTATTCTTAATGCTATTTGTAACTGCAATTGCAATGACAGGATGTATACAAAAGGAATTAAATGAAAATCCTTTCCTTAATGAAAGCTATGGAACCCCCTTCGAAGTTCCTCCGTTTGAAAAGATAAAAGCAGCCCACTATATGCCGGCATATCTTCAGGGCATTGAGGAACAGAAAAAAGAGATC
>CALMJY010000171.1 GCA_937864815.1 uncultured Bacteroidota bacterium | reverse complement strand
TTTTGACGGCAATAAAGGGTGGTACCCCCGACAGGGTACCCGTATGGGAATACCTTTTCAGTCTTAAGTTGCAGAAAGAGGTAATGGGTTATAATACTGTATTGTATGATGGCAAAACACAGGTTGAGATGGCTGCCAGAATGGGTATTGATGTTGTATGGGCACCTGTAAATGGTTTCTGTGGCATTGAGGATGAACCTCATGCCCTGAATGAAATATACAAAGATGAGTGGGGGGTGACTTATAAGAAAAACGGATGGCCTATCATTGCCCAGGTCGATACTCCTGTAAAGTGCAGGGAAGACTGGGTGAAATATAAGATGCCTGCAGTGGATACTCCCGGAAGGCTTAAAATACTTAAAGAAGCCATAGCAGCAAACGATAAGCAACTGGCAATTGCAGCCGGATTCCTTGGTCCCTTTACAATGATGACCTGGTACCTGATGGATTTTGAGACACTCTCAATGTCGCTTTTTATGGATCCTGATCTGGTTCAGGAGATGAATGATGCATTTGTTGATTGGGCCCTGGACTCGGCTAAACTTGCTTTTGAGACAGGTGGAGTTGATCTTTTTCATATTTCCGACGACTGGGGAGGGACGAATGGACTACTTATCTCACCTGATCAGTTCAGGGAGTTTTTTATCGGACCATTTACAAAGCTTGTGCAGGGAATGAAATCATATGGATTACCCGTGATAATGCATAACGACGGCAATCTCTGGGAAATAATTGATGATCTTGTAAATACAGGTATCGATGCATATCATCCTGTTGAGAAGGCTGCATCCATGGATCTGGCTAAGATCAAACAACTTTATAAAGGGAGAATATGCCCGATTGGCAATGTAAATAACAAAACCACAATGGTTACCGGTACTCCTGAAGATGTAATTAAGGAGACTCTCGAATGTCTTAAAACCGGAGCCCCTGGTGGTGGTTATATTCTGTCAACCGACCATAGCCTGCATGATGACATCCCGCTCGAAAATGCGATGGCATTGATTGAAACCGTTCATAAGTACGGAAAATACCCTTTGGAAATTTACCCCTAAATCCCCCAGGGGGGACTTGAAATCCATCTTAAAACAAGCCCCCCTTGGGGGGTTGGGGGTCTATCCATTCCCCAACTCAAGCATCTTCTTCACAGCAGGATTGGGATTTGTAATTTCATCAGCCGACCTTATTGTAACAGTTGGGACAGCTCCATGGTCAAGGTGTATCTGCATCCTGAGCTCTTCATCTTTAGTCCTTCCTCCGAGGCTTGAGTAGCCAAAGGTTTTGCATAGTTTTCCAAAGAGTATTTCATTAAGATTGCATTTGCCGGCTCTCTCCAGTCCGGCTGTGGAGCTTTGCCAGCTTTTGAAAAGATGTACCTGGGCAAATGATAATCCCTGGGCAGTAATTTCGTTCAGCCCCTCACCTCCAACGGCAAGGCCCTTTCCCAGTTCTGAGACGTGCCTGATAAGTTTATTCATCCCTTCAGTAGGAGCCATAGTTTCTACTATGCAGTTATGAATATTCCAGATACAAAGTGTTACATCAATGAACACTGTATTAAGCATAAGGCTGTCAGAAGCGCTGAGTATTCTTTCCCCGAGTATGGAACGCCACATGCTGAGTCCTGGATGGATTTTTACCATTACTTTCTTATCACGATTGTTCAGTCGGTTTAAATTGGATTCCGGAACCCCGATAACTTTGCCGTTATACCAGCTCCAACCCTGCAATTGTTTCGTTTCAACCGATCTGTATGGAAAATCGCGGACCTGGGCATAAACAGGATTGGATGGATCCATATCGATTGAGTTGAAATGCGGCATCACATGAAATCCCATTTCATTGCCTTTTTTAATAAAGACTTTTGCACTTTCACTTGCAAAATAGTCAGGGTAGTTCTCATCATATCCGTCTGTTCTCCAGTCTGAAAAATGCAGAAGCACTTTCTTTGGCGAAATCCTTTTTGCCAGGGCATCAAGGATCTCAGGTTTTCCAGGGCACCAGGATACCGCAAATTTCACATCGTTAATCCATGGCTGACGTTTACTTTCTTCTGCTTCAAGATTATATGCCTGCCAGTACCACTGCCTGTATTTTTCAGCCGGAACTTTCCAGTCTCCCCTGTATGTGTTTATGCGCCAGCAGATTCCCCCGGCACTGAGATTGTCATCCAAAGGACCATATGCTTCACTCTCAAGACCAATTACAAATGCATCAGAAGAAGTCCCTGTCTGCAGCGCCTTGAATCTGTACCTGGTATCCCGGGCATGTATCCAGAACCCTCCGTCTTTCGATTGCAGTATAGCCATACCTGCTTCCCAGTCTGATGGCCATTTCCATCTGTTGTTCTTTATAAGAGGATCATCGAGCTTAAGCTTTATGCCCTGGAATAAAGGAGCAACCAGCTCTAGTGCAGGTTTTATTCCCGATATGTTCCAGCGACATGCCATTACTCCGGGCCTTGATGAATAGGCTGAAGGTTCAATAAGCAGATCACCTGTCAGATCATCAACTGATACTGACAAAACACCATCTCCTTCCCAACTGTTGAATATTATTTCGGCTTTTTTATCTGAAAGCTGCCGTGTAATAGTGCTTCCAAACTTCTCTTCATTGATATTGATCAGTTCATTATTCCTGTACAATAATTGAAGTGCCCGGAAGTTTGAGGTGTCAGGTTTTTCAATGAATTCTTCTCCTGTTTTTTTATCTTTCAATGAAGTGATGATCCCTTTCTCGATAGCAGCCGATAGAGATTTTGTATCAATAACTATCTTATTATCAGTAACCTTAACCGTGCTGTTATATGCCTCCGTTTGAAGTGAAACAATGCTGTATTTATCCGGAATTGAATTTTCCACTATGCCGGGAGTGATAACAGTTGCAGCAGCAGAATAGCCGGCTGTTTTGATGAAGTTTCTTCGTTCCATTAGAGTAGTTATTACTTTTCAATAATATTATCTATGATTATAAAGATAAATATTAAAATCTGAGTTAAATAGTTATTTTTACTTTAAGGAAATATATGCTCTTAGTTGATTTTACCCCCAAACCCCCCAAGGGGGGCTTGTTTTTAGGATTGATTTCAAGTCCCCCCTGGGGGATTTAGGGGTGAATTTTATGAAGTATTATTTACTGGAGCGGATTTCTGGATTGCTTTGAATATGCCTGAATATGAATAAAATACTTATAAGATGCACAATTGCCTCAGCACTTGGGGGATTACTTTTCGGATACGATACAGTGATCATAAACGGGGCAATGCTCGATCTGGTCAAATACTTTGATCTGACTCCGGCAATCCAGGGCTGGACAGTAAGTTCGGCACTTGTCGGATGCATACTCGGAACAATACTCATAGGTAAACCCGGTGATATTTTTGGGGCTCAGCGCCTGCTGCAGCTTCTGGCTGTTCTGTTCTTTGTCTCTTCTGTCGGTTGTGGTCTGGCACCAACCATTGATGCCTTTATCCTTTTCCGTTTTATAGGAGGCCTGGCCATCGGAGGTGCATCTGTACTTTGTCCGGTGTATATATCCGAGATCTCTCCGCCTAAACACAGGGGTTTGCTGGCATCCACATTTCAGCTGGCTATAGTATCTGGTATTCTGCTATCACTTATTTCAAACTATCTTCTCCTTAATGTCGGGGAAAATAACTGGCGCTGGATGCTGTTTAGCGGAGCCTTGCCTGCAGTTGCCTTTTTTATTATGCTTTTCTTCATCCGGAAAAGTCCCCGCTGGCTTGTCAAAAAAGGGAGAACAGACGAAGCCAGAAAAAACATTGAGGAACTCTCAATGCATGAAATCGATACAGAACAGACGCTGAAAGAAATAGAGGAATCAATAAATATAGAGAATGCGGGTAAGCAGGTTAACCTGTTCAAACGGCCTTATCGCCGGATTATACTGATAGGAATATTTGTAGCAATATTCAGCCAGCTTACAGGTATAGCAGTGGTATTTTATTATTCAGCACAGATTTTCAGTATTGCAGGCTTTTCGAGCGATACATCAATGCTCCAGAGTGTAATACTTGGTGTGACTAACCTTATCTTCACACTGCTGGCAATGTCTGTAATAGATAAGGTGGGACGGAAGAAATTATTGCTTGTAGGTCTGTTGGGAATGGTTACAGTGCTTGGATTATTCGGGTACGGCCTGCTTTCAGGGAATATCGGAGGTCTGTGGCTGGTTGCTCTTCTTGTTGCCTATATTGCGTTCTTTGCTTCTTCCATGGGTGTAGTAATCTGGGTTCTTTTGTCCGAAATGTTTCCGAATATAATACGGGCAAGAGGAGCATCTTTAGGTTCTTCTGCAAACTGGGTGGTGAATGCAACACTCAACTTTTTCTTTCCTGTCGTTATCGGCTTTTTTGGTACAACCCAGGAAGCCCGGCAGACAGGAATGAGCTTTGCCTTTATCTTTTTCTCGGCTTTTACTTTTTTGGGATTCCTCTTTGTTAATAAATACCTGATAGAGACAAAAGGCAAATCACTTGAGCAGATTGAGAAAGAGGTATTATATTAGGCGCACGACGCACGACTCAGGGCTCAGGGCTCAGGGCTCAGGGAAGAAGACACATTACTGAACGACCGCAAGACTAATATGACACACAGGGAAAGATTATTGGCAATACTTAAAGGAAACCAACCCGACCGGGTTCCCTGGTTCGGAGATCTCGATTACTGGGCAAATTCCCTTGTAAAAAGAGGATTGAAACCAAAGGACTTCATATTGTCAGATGATTATATTAAGTGGCATAAGGACCTCGGGGTCGGTTTTTACCTGCAGGGATATTTCCCTTATAAACAGATCATTACCAATTGCAACATAAGAGACTGGTGGGAAGGGAACAGACATTATAAGGAGATAGAAACACCACTTGGATCGGTCAGGGAGTGCTGGGAATACGTACCAAATTCATTTTGTGATGCACCTGTTGAGCATTTCATGAAATCGGAAGCCGAGATACCGGTTATGAAGTTTATCTATGAGAATACAAGGTTTGAACCTGATTACCACCAGGCCAATCTTCGTAAGAAACAGGTTGGCGATCAGGGTGTTGTTCTCTGTTATCTGCCCAAGAGCCCATTCATGCATCTTCTTGCTCTCGAAGCGGGTGTTATGGCTGTAACAATGGCTGCCCTCACTGCTCCTGACGAGTTTTCTGATCTCCTGAAAACCATGAAGAAGGTTTTTGATCATGCTGCACAGATAGCAGTTGACAGTCCGGCAGAGGTGCTCATGATACCTGAAAACCTTTCATCAGAAATGGTTGGTCCTGATCTTTTTAAATTGTATATGTATGATTACCAGAGGGAATGGACAACAAAGATCAGGGAAGCAGGTAAGTACTCTTTTATTCATATTGATGGCACACTTGCCGGGCTGCTTAAACATGAAGCTGAAGTTGGATTTTCTGTCCTTGAGGCTCTGACACCCCATCCGGTCGGAGACATGAAATGGGAGGAGCTTGAAGCTTTTGTTGGTGATTCAAACAGCATACTATGGGGTGGTATACCCGGATCATATTTCACAGATTGTGTTGATGATGAAGAATTTGACAGACATGTTAAATACCTGCTTGAAATTATGAGAATGAAACCCCGTTTTGTTCTCGGGGTAGCTGATCAGGTCCCTCCGGATGGAATGGAAAGAAGAGTTAAAAGAGTAGCAGATCTTGTTAATGAATTTGGTAGATATTGAATTTCATGAAAAAACATCCCCCTGCCCCCTTCAAAGGGGGAATCCTGTTTTCGAAACCACCAAAACGTCGAATCTCTAACCATCGAACCATCGAACCGTCGAACCGTCGAACCATATAACCTAACATATTATGAATGGATATGAAAGAATTTGCGCAGCGCTGAAAGGCGAAAAACCTGATAAAGTACCTGTAATGCTTCATAATTTCTTGATGGCAGCACGGGAACATGGAGTGACAATGGAGCAGTACCGTAACAGTCCGAAGGTGATTGCAGAGACATTTATTTCAGCAGTGGAGAAATATCAATATGACGGAATACTTGTTGATATTGATACAGTTACACTGGCAGGAGCAGTGGGTGTAAAGGTGGATTTTCCTGTTGATGATGCTGCCCGTTCCCATGACGGTAACATAGTTGATCTTGATGATGTTTTTAAGCTTAAACCTGCAAGGGTAGGTGATTATAAATATATCCAGGTATGGCTAGAGGCAGTCAGAATGCTTAAAGACTATTATAAGGATGAGATTTATATCCGGGGCAATTGTGACCAGGCGCCTTTTTCCCTGGCCAGCATGATGAGAGGTGCCCAGCCATGGATGCTCGACCTTATGATGGGAACAGAGGAACAGATTACCTGTTTGCTGGAATATTGCACTGATGCAACATCACAGTTCATAACACTGATGTCACAAACGGGATGCGATATGGTTTCCAATGGTGACAGCCCCGCAGGACCGGAGATGATCTCTGCAGATATGTTTGAAAAATATGCCATGCCTTATGAAAAAAGGATAGTTGATCTTGCACACAGTCTTGGAAAAGCTTACACTATGCATATCTGCGGGAACACTGAAGTAATTCTTGAACATATAAAGAAGATTGGTGCTGATGCCTATGACCTTGATTATAAAACAGATATCAATTTGATTTATAATATGTTTCACGATTCAGCAACACTTATCGGTAATATTGATCCGAGTGGAGTCCTGGCTCTGGGAACAGTTGAAGACGTTAGGAGAAAGACACTGGAACTGCTTGAAGTTTATAAAAACTCAAACCGCTTCATCCTCAATGCCGGATGTGCTATTCCTCCGACAACACCATCTGTTAATCTAAAGACGATGATTGAAACTGCACGGAATTTCAGGTAATTTATTTTTTAACACAGTTACACGGAGTTATCACAGAGTTACACTGTTAAGAAATACGAGTTATTCGCTGGCGCGGATTTAGCGAAGCGTAATCCGTGCCTTTTTTCAAGGCACCAATTGCAAATTGGCGCCATCGATTTCGTAATAGTTTTATATTATATTTGATAATTAAACTTAAACTATCCTCAAAATGTCAAATCCCGGAAAAATACTAATGCTGACATTTGTAACATTTGTTACATTTTCCTTTGCACAAGCACAGGAAGCTCTGATCTCATTCGGAAAATCATCTTCGCTTGACAGGGCTCTTTTTAAATCCAAAGAAAAAGAATTACCCCTGCTTTGGAAGAATGTTAATACCGCTCCCGATACCTGGCATGTGGAAAAGGACCTGCTTATCTGCACAGGTAAACCTATTGGTGTAATGCGGTCTGAAAAACAATATGAAAATTTCATACTGCATATTGAATGGATGCATATGGAAGCGGGTGGTAATTCAGGTACCTTTGTATGGAGCAATGCCACACCTCCTGAAGGAGGTAATCTGCCAAATGGAGTCGAGGTCCAGATGCTTGAACTGGAATGGGTCAACCTGAATAAAAGAGATGGTGTCACACCTCCTGTTGCATATGTGCATGGTGAATTGTTTGGAGTGGGAGGAGTAACAACAGTTCCTGATAATCCCAGAGGTACCAGGAGCAAATCGATTGAAAACCGCTGTAAGGGCAAAGGTGAATGGAATACTTACGATGTGGTTTGCGTCGATGGCGTTGTTAAGCTTTCGGTAAATGGAAAGTTTGTCAACGGAATTGCCGGAGCATCACAGAAAAAAGGATATATCTGCCTCGAATCGGAGGGAGCTCCTATTCATTTCCGCAATATTAAGATCATTGAACTCCCTGCAGGAGTAACTTCACCGGAACAAATTGCACCTGAATTGAAATGAAGGAAACAGTTAAACCAGTAAAAGGCAGGCTGTTATCTCTTGATGCACTCAGGGGATTTGATATGTTATGGATAATCGGTGGGAGTGGAGTCATAAGCGCTCTTGCTGAAAATTCTGATGCCGGCTGGATTGATGCACTTAATACTCAGATGACACATGTGACCTGGAACGGATTTCATTTCTATGATCTTATTTTTCCGCTATTCATGTTCATATCGGGAGTTGCGATCCCATATTCTGTTAAATCAGCACTGGCAAAGAATCCCTCAAAGACAAAGCTTCTGTTTAAAATATTTAAAAGGATGATCATCCTTGTGATTCTTGGAATATTATATAATGGTGTATTTAAGGACGGTTTTGAGAATGCACGTTATGCAAGTGTACTGGGTCAGATAGGTATTGCATATTTCTTTGCATCAGTAATTTACATCTGTTCAAAATCAATAAAAGCGGTTCTCCTCTGGTTAGCAGGTATTCTGCTGGGTGTATCAATACTTCAGCTTTTTATTCCGGTTCCAGGGGTTGGCGCGGGAGTTTTTACACCTGAAGGGGTGATGAATGGTTATATCGACAGATTGTATCTGCCGGGCCGACTGGCTTATTTCAATGGTATATTTGATGCCCTGGGCATACTGTCGGTTGTGTCGGCAATAGGAATTACTGTCATGGGAATTACCGGCGGGAAGATACTTCAGAATTCATCATTCAGTGAATATCGCAAGACTGGTATGCTTGCCGGAATCGGATTAGTATCAATACTTCTGGCTCTTGCTCTTTCACCCGTTTACCCGATTATAAAGGTCTGCTGGACAACTACATATAATTTTCTGGCAGGGGGTATCAGCTTCATTCTGATGGCAATATTCTATTTAATAATTGACGTTTGGGGTTATCAGAAATGGTCATTCTTCTTCAGGATAATAGGCATGAATTCGGTTTTTATTTACCTGTTCGGAAGGATAGTCCCGGTAGGAACAATAACCGGCTTTTTTGTCGGCTGGCTAATTAATCCTCTCGGAGGATTCGGAGAAGTTCTGGGATCTGTTATAATTATAGCTGCGGAATGGCTGCTGCTATGGTTCATGTATAAAAAGAACGTTTTTGTTAAGGTGTAAATACCCCCAAACCCCCCAAGGGGGGCTTAAAGAAATTGGTGCCGGATGAGGAAAAGAGAATGAGATGATTAATGGCTTTAAAGTCCCCCCTGGGGGATTTAGGGGTGGTAAGTAAGGAGTAGTAATTTTCTTGTTAAACACAATTTTGAGATATGAAGACTTATTTTTTTTCTTTCTTTTTGATGACTTCAGCACTTCTCTCTTCCTGTACATCATCTGAATTACCAATTCCTATCAGTGTTCACCCCGGGAATCCACATTATTTCCTTTTCAGGGATAAACCGACAGTCCTTATCGGTTCCACTGAGCATTACGGTGCTGCAATGAACCTCGATTTTGACTATGTTAAATACTTAGATGAACTTGCTGCTTGCGGACTTAATATAACACGCACCTTTTCAGGTATATACGTTGAACCTACCGGAGCTTTCGGAATCAAGAAAAACACTATGGCCCCTGCACCGGAGCGATACATTGCTCCCTGGGCAAGAAGTTCAGAACCAGGATATTTTAACGGAGGAAACAAGTTCGATCTTAACAAGTGGGACGAGACATACTTCACACGACTGAAAGATTTTATTACTGAAGCAGGAAAAAGAAACATAGTTGTTGAACTGGACCTCTTTTCCTGTATCTATGATACAATTCAATGGAAATTGTCGCCTCTTTACCACAGTAACAATATTAACAGTCTGCAGATAATCAAAGACTGGAAAGAAGTGCTCTCAAACAGACAGCCTGAATTACTTGATATACAGGTTAAAATGGCCAGGAAGATTGTAAACGAACTTAAAGATTTCGATAACCTTTATTATGAAATATGCAACGAACCATATTTCGGTGATACATTGGCCCTGAGGGAATGGGAAGCTCATATGACTGATATTGTTGCAGATGCAGAGAAGGATTTTATCAATAAGCATCTTATATCCAATAATGTACAGAACTTTAAAAAGCTGATTCCGGAGCCAAGAGAGCATGTCTCAATTTACAATTTCCATTACGCAGAACCACCGGTTACAGTTCCTCTAAACTATCATCTGAACCTGCCTCTGGGCGATAATGAAACAGGATTCAGAGGAATTGACGGCACTATTTACCGCATTGAAGCATGGAGGTTTCTGATGTCTGGTGGTGCTCTGTTCAACCATCTCGATTATTCCTTCACTACTGATAATGAAGATGGAACATACGTTGTTCAGAAAGGGGAACCTGGCGGAGGCAGCCGGGAACTCCGGGAACAGTTCAGAATACTTGCAGGATTCATGAAGTCTCTCAATTTTATTAAAATGAAACCGGTCGGTGAAGAGGTTATTAATCCGGGTACAAATGGCATGTCTGTCGAGGGACTTTTTGAGGATGGCAATGTATGGGCTTTGTATCTGTCTGTAAAAGATACAGTAAGCATTTCATCAGTAATTGAAATAAACCTGCCTGCAGGATCATATAACTTAACCTGGACCGATACAAAAACCGGCTCTGAAATTCCCGAATCCCATAATGGTCATAATGGTGGCTGGCTACAAATCAAATCACCGGAATATCTGAGGGATATCGCTCTGAAAATTGTAAAGGAATAAGGTATACCACATGATGGCGCCAATTTGCAATTGGTGCCATAGAATCAGGCACGGATTACGCTTCGCTAAATCCGCGCCAGCTTAAGAAATTCACCTCATCCCCCTCCCGATAGCTATCGGAACCCTTCTCCCGGGGGAGAAGGGGAGAAGGAACATTCGTTTATTAAGTCCCTCTCCCCTGGGAGAGGGATTTAGGGAGAGGTTAATACACATATATCTCATCCGTAAAAAGCCACACAGGATATCCCACTCCATAATGCCAGGAAGGCCCAATCCCCACATTCTCAAAGTGCACTCTGACATACCTGGCTCGTACTTTCTGCATTGATTTTACCTCATAACTCACATACTTAACTGCAGCTGACCGGTCTTCAGGAATATCCACTCTTCCGAAAAGTGTAAAATTTTTATTATCAGTTGATATATGACATGTCATACTCTTTGGTATCAGGATCCATGAACCCAGCTTATGAAGGAAATCAGCCTCAACCGTTTCAATATCTTTTATCTCTCCAAGATCTATTATTACTTCACCATCATTCTTCTCCCATCCAACCCAGCTTTCGTTAAATGTAGCACCACCCAGAAGTCCGTCAGTCAGTGCTTTGTCAGATATCCTGTCATAGGGTTTATTGGGTGGCATAGTGTAGGTGACCTTTGCATTTGCGGCCAGACTCTTTTTTGGATTTGGCAGGTTGCGCTTAAGGTACAGGTCGCAATATTCTTCAATTGTGTTATTCCTCTCATTCAGAGTTTTTACTCCCAGCAATTGTGCCCTGCTCCTGAAGATGGCAAGTTCTTTTTTAATCCTTTCTGCGTCTGACATGTCACCTGTTCTGGCTATCTCCAGCTCTGCAAACTGAATTGAGAGACGCTGCTGCCATACTCTTTTAAGTAATATACTGTCTGAAGCTACTGCCTTTTCTGCCTCATCAAAAAGCTTTCTGTAACTCTTTATCATGTTTGGATTCAGCATCCCTGTTTTATGGGTGATTGGGGTATCATAGATCCAAAGACCTATATTGCTTCCAAGCAGGGCACCTTCCTGTATTTTCATGTACTGATAGAGGAAAGGTGCAGCATCACCGTAGTAGCCTTTAAGGAATGAGTGAATTACCGAATCAGCATTGCAGTTCACATTCCACAGAAGCTTTGAAACAACATAGCTCCTTAATTCAGAAAAATCTCCACCTTTTATGCTGGCAATCTGCGAAAAGTGCATATTGACATTGTTCTTTTTGAAAAGCTGCATGTTTGTCTGCAGGATATGGAAATTGGGGAAGGGGGAAATGTAGTTGTCGAAATTGATTCCATAATCCCATACAAAAATGTTATCAGAGATCTTTGCCCAACCTTCAAGTGCCTTCATGAAATGCTGTCCCGAAGCATTATCTGTCAGTGGAACCTCTCTGTAACAGTCAATATTACAAAGCATTATATTGACATTTGGAAGAGGTTTGATTTTCGAAGGTGGATTCATCGAGTATAGATACGCCAGCGTTGAGAATTCCTTATCGGGAAATCTGGCTGCCAGTTTATTAAGGAAATAAATGAGGCTTCCGGATGGCCCCCCGTTTTCGTCATCTGTCTTTTTACAGTGTTCGCACTGACAGTTAGTGAAATTGCCGTCATTCTGACTTACTGAGATCATCTTCTGTCCCGGGTTGGCCTTAAAGATTGAATCGATCCTTTTGGAAACAATTTCGAACACATCCTCATTGGTAAGGCACCACTGGCTTGCTGATCCCGGACGTCGCTGTCCGTTTATAAGTGAGAAGTATTCAGGATGGGCGGTCCCATACCTGGCTGATGGAAGAAGCCGATCGAAAGTATGCACCCAATAGCTTGCTGCAAATATTTCACCCGGTTCTTCAAGCCTGTTCCATATTTTATACAGAGGATCGATCGCAAGATTATATGACTGAGTCTGCCTGTGCCGGAAGCTGGGATTCTCAGTCCTGTTTAAGTCTGAAGGAATTGTTAGGTTCGGGTTCTTTGTTAGTGAGATTGCACCTGCAGCATAATACCTCACTCCAAAGTAGTCCTCAATGAGAGTTACTACTCCATAAAGAGATCCTTTGCCTGCTCCCCCCTGTATCATAATGCTTGTTTTGTCTGATCTGAGGCGGAATCCATCCTCTTTAAGGATCAGGGATTTGTCGGAAGGAGTGGCTGAACCCAGGCCCCTTATGATAATATCGCCTGCTTTGATTTTCCCTCCCGGATTTTCCACCGGAAGTTTTGTGCCTGTGATCTTCTCAATGAAGCTGTTCAGAAGATCCGCTGCCTTTTTATCAGGTTGGTAATTAAGGTCGGCAACGATTCTCCCGACAGGTTTTCCGTCCCTGGTAATTTCAATCTGAGCCGTAAGCATGGTTGAAATGAAGATCAATGCTAACAGGAAGGCAGGTTTTTTCATATGGATTCGGTTTATCAATTCAATATTAAATTTTTAAAAATTACCAGCTTACTTTTGATCGGCTCCAATGTCAGGATGTTTACCTCTTTTTTGCCGGTCTATATCATTCTTCACATCAGAAAGTTGCAACCCTTTTCCAATTGCTTCTGTTGCATTTTTTGTCAGATGAAGGTCACCTGTTGCCGGATTGGTAAAATAACCTTCCGGAATTCCTGTAATATTAGCTTCATAAATCACTTCATTTGCTTCTCCGGAGATTTTCCCACGAGCCAGGTTATTTACCAGAGAGAGGCGATTTATTTTCTGAAAGTAATGTATTGCCAGGTAGTTAGTATCGGATGACCAGATTGTGTTATTGTAAATTTTGATATTGTCTGCCCATACAATTTCAATTCCTTTTCCTTCCTTTGTTCCGCCAGTTATAAAATTGTTTCTGATTATACCGTCATAATTGTGAAGCGTTCCGGGCTCATAATTTGTAGGTTCTGAGGGATTTCCGAAAGCTATGCTCCTGTCACAGCCGACAAAAACATTCCTTTCCACAACTATATTCCGGCTCTGATTCCATATAAATATCGCCCCCCTTCCGCCTCCGCCGGCTCCCTTGAAATTTCTGAAAATATTATCACTGAACGTCCAGCTGTCCAGGTACATCATATCTATAGCAGAAATATAGTCACCATTATAAAGCCATGAGGTATCCGGTATCAGTGTATTTTCAAAAATACATGACCTGACAGATCCACCGGTAAGGTGTGTCCTGTCTTTTGTTGCCGTACCTTTAAAGGCCCTTGTACCGATGTTCACAAAGTGACAACGGAAGATATTTATATTCCTCAGGGCGGAATTGGCAGCTTTTGATTCCGTATCCAGTTTAATCCCGTAATGACTTACTTCCCTGATGGTAATATCGGCAATGAAGATGTCTTCTGAATTCCGGATTATTATCAGATCCGCAGGATCGTTTTCCCTGCGCTCCTTTTTATAGAAGTCGGACCAGCCATCACCTATAAGAATCACCCTGGCACTGTCGTTTGAGGCACTGCAAATAGTAATATGAGATTTGTCCTCTATTAAAAGTGGCCGTTTAAGATTATAAACTCCATCACTTATGAGAATAGTGACATGTGGTTCTGCATTCAATACTGCAAGATGAAGTTCATCTTCATTCGAAACATATATTTCTTCTCCCATCCTTTCAGGATATTTAAGGCCAGATGTTTTGCAGCTGTATATTGCAGATGCTGCAATTAATATGAGTATAAGTATAGAGTGAGGTTTTTTCATAACATGTAATCTGTTTAATTAATATGTATTCAGCCTGATTCCTTTTCAAAATTTTCTGTTACCGGTAATTAGTAATCCAAGTTAGTAAACTCTGGTAAATTTGTAATAATTTGGCAGTGGTAAAATTCCGATCTCACTAAAACAGATCTATGAGACTTATTATATCTTCTGTGATATTAATCTTTATTGTATCCTGGCAATTAACATCTTGTCTGAGTGATAGTTCTGGTAATTCATCACAGGATTCAAAGAAAAAAAGTAAGGATGATTCCTCGTTCCCCCTGAGTATACCTGAACCATCAGGACTCGCTTTTTCCCCTTTAAAAGATGCCCTGTATACCGTAAGTGACAAGAACGGGGTAATATATAAGATCAGTTTAACAGGAGATATACTTGATAAAATTCCTTCGGGAGCTCATGATCTTGAGGGTATAGATATTGATAAAGCCAATGGAGACATTTGGATTGTTGAGGAGAAACAACAAAGGATTTTCCATCTGAATAAAGAGGGAGAACTTATGGACAAGATAAAAGATGTGCATATTAAAACTAAAGACAACTCGGGATTTGAGGGGATTGCTATTAACGGTAACCTTATTTATATTCTTATTGAAAAGAATCCGGGAACCCTCATTGTGTACGATAGAAATTCAAAAAAGTGGGATAATCACAAACTGTCGTTTGCTGATGATTATTCAGGCATTGATTATGATGTTACCGATAACACACTCTGGATAGTAAGTCATGAATCACAAACTCTAAATCACTGCAGAACAGATGGTTCTCTTATAAAAAGCCAGAAAATAGATGTGAAGCAGGCAGAGGGTGTAGCTGTTGACAGATCCACCGGCATAGCATGGATAATAGATGATGGCGGACATAAATTGCACAAAATAAAACTAGATATCTGATCAATGGGGCAGGAAATTGAACGCAAGTTCCTTATTAAGGGAGACTTCAAGAAATATGCTGTTAAATCTTTAACAATAAAACAGGGATATATATCGACTGTTCATGGTATTACTGTTCGTGTAAGACTTAAGGATAAGACAGGTTACCTGACAATAAAAGGAGGTACTGGTGAAAGCGGGTTAAGTCGATATGAATGGGAGAAGGAGATAGCTTTTAGAGAGGCTGATGAGCTGCTCAGCTTATGCGACAGCGGGATAATTGACAAGACCCGCTATCTGATACCTTCAGGCAATTACACATGGGAGGTTGATGAGTTTCATGGTGAGAATGAAGGACTTGTTATGGCAGAAATTGAACTGAAATCAGAATCTGATACATTTCCTCTGCCCGAATGGCTGGGGCAGGAGGTTACAGGTGATCTCAGGTATTATAATTCCTATATTGCAAAAAATCCCTTCACCAGGTGGTAAAGGGATTATGAAATTTTTCAAAAAGTACATCATTTGTTTGTGGCTGTCTCAAGAGTTGTTTTTACCCCCAAACCCCCCAAGGGGGGCTTTGCAGAACGTTCGTTTTTACAAAGTCCCCCCTGAGGGGATTTAGGGGTGGATTTAAGGAAAATATCTATTTTAACAGCCCTGGTCTCTGCAATGAGGACAAGGTCAGGATTTCGCGATTCGCATTACCCGGCTCACTGTATCATCAACCTGTTCCCTGTTCTCAAGTCCCAGAGTCATGCAATGAACATTGCCACTCTTTATCACATACTGAAGTGAAGCTTCTCTCTGGTCTTCCTTCACAAGGTCACCCATACCGAATACCTTCATACCTATTACTCCTTTACCGTTTTTACGGGCTGTTTCAAGAACCTTCATTACCTGGTCTGGCGTACCATCCATCTTGGAACCTTTGTTATTGATCCTTGCAAGGAGGACATCTACCCACGGATTGCTGGCTGCATTTTCCATTGCCTCGAAGTTATGGCATGAAACACCAACCGTCTTCAGGATCCCCTTTTCTTTTGCCCTGGCAACCTCATCCATGTAATTCCTGTATTCTGATGACCAGCCTCCATGCATCATGCAATGCAGAAGGAAAATATCAAAATATTCAGATCCGGTTTCGATCCTGAATCTGTCGAGACTTGTCTGGAACGGTTCTTTCTGGTACCATCCTGCCTGGTCATATACCATTACCTTTGTAAGTATTGAAACCTTGTCTCTCGGAAGAACCTTAAGCGACTCACGTACATATTCATGTGATCCGTACATGTCTGCTGTGTCGAAGAATCGAATGCCCTTATCATAAGCGTATTGGGAAAGCTCAACAAATCCCTTCATACCCAGCCTGGTCTGGTTTGAAGCATTCTTCCATCCACCTGAGCCGGTTCCAAGAGCAACTCTGGGTACGTTTATACCGGTATTTCCAAGTTTTACCATATCTATCATTTCCGGTGATGTTGTATCTGCAGAACCGTATACTCCCTTTGAAAGAATGGTTAAACCTGCCAGACCGGCCACACTCTTCTGAAGAAACTCCCGACGGTTTGTCTTTTTCATACTCTATTATATTAAGTAATTTCTGGTGAATAGTTAATTTATCATGTTTATTAAGAGGTTCTTGGTTCTGGGTTCTTGGTTCTGGGTCCTTATTACGAAAGCCCAGTATCCAGTATCCAGCACCCAAATATAACTTTTAAACAGTTTTGTGATGCAAAAGGTTCAAAATGCGGGGTGTGATATAAATACAATCTTTTATTTGATGGTTTTTCCGGATGATTCATAGATTTTTACAGGATCTTGCCTGGTATCAAATACATCAGTAATCAATATACCTTCTTTGACCCTTTTATAGATTATTTTGTAGTTTCCCTCGACAAGATATCTGTGATCTTCACCAAGTTTCTGAAGATTTGTCTCTATTTGTCCGGATAACGGATGCTTAAGAAGTTGTGCTGTTGCAGCAAATATTCGCGATTTGATTCTTTGAGCAACATTTTTACCGGCAGCAACTTTGTAGTATTTATAAATCTCATAGAGAGAATCAGAAGCAAACCCAGACCAGATTATCTTCATGATTCTACCACGATTCAGATTCTTTTTCTAAAACCTCCTGAGATTTGTATCTCTCAGATTTATAATCCTCGCTGGATCTTTTAGCTCTGCTCAATAATTGCTTTTGCGTGAACGGTTTTAGTTTACGATCATTTCTGACTTTGTTTTCGAGGATAGTAAGCTCAATTTTATTGAAGATACTTTCGTCTTCAAGCCCGGCAATATATTCAATAACATTGAGTTTTCTTGTTTGCAGGTCCATAACTGATCTTTTTACAAATATACTACAAAATAGTAAAACTCCCTATCTAAGAAGCTTGTGAGCAAGTTTTATCGCCTCCACCATGCTCCCTTCATTTGCCTTTTTCTGCCAGGCAATCTCAAATGCAGTTCCGTGATCCACAGAGGTTCTGATAAACGGAAGTCCCACAGTAATATTGACACCTGTGTTAAAGCCAAGCAGCTTTAACGGAATATGACCCTGGTCATGATACATGGCCACCACAACATCATACATTCCGTTAACAGCCTTCAGGAAAACGGTATCGGGCGAAACAGGGCCGTCAACATTCAGTCCTTTTAGCTTCATGTTCTTTATTGCCGGTATTATTTCCCTGATCTCTTCATCTCCGAATAATCCGTTCTCTCCGGAGTGGGGATTGAGTCCTGCCACAGCAATCCTTGGAGATTTTCCCAGTAGTCTCTTCATTGAACCATCGGCCAGTTCAGTCACCTTTTCAATTCTTTCTCTCCTGAGTCCTGTAACTGCTTCAAGAAGTGAAATATGTGTTGAGACATGAATAACACTTAATTTTCTGTCATATAACAGCATGGCGTAATCTTCTGTTCCTGTGAGTCCAGCCAGTATCTCTGTATGTCCGGCATATTTATGTCCGGCCAGGTGCAGAGCCTCCTTGTTGAGAGGTGCTGTTGCAATAGCATGAATTTCATGATTAAGGGCAAGCTCTGCTGCTTTTTTCAGACATTCAAATGCTGCTGCTCCGGAACTGGCATTTACTGTCCCTCTCTGAAATTGCAAACCTTCAAACAGTTTAAGGTCAAGTACATTAAGTATATTTTTGCTGTAAGTACAATCACCAACGGAGTAAACCGGTTGAAGTCCAAATGATCCTGGTTTGAGCAGATCATAAGCTTCATTCATAACACTGAAGTCACCTATGACAACTAATCTGATGTTCCTGATCTGCTCATTTTCAAAGCTTTTTATAATTATTTCCGGACCGATCCCGGAAGGATCACCCATAGTAACACCTATAAGGGGTATCTTTCTATTTTCAGGCATTTCTCAGGAAATTTAGAATTTTAACTATGGAATCTTCTCCGCCAAAACCTCCGGCCTTTGTAACAACCATCATTTCCCCATACTTTTTATCGTTAAAATAGCCGTAGGGAATTCCATGCATGATTTCATCTTTTACGATAATGCCATTAATATGCAATGCATTAAGTGTTTTTATTGCAGTGTCACCTCCGGTCAGGACAATACCTTTAAGACTATTTTTTATAATAAATTCCCCTGCCAGTTCACCAAGAAAATTCGCAATAAGGTCGCTTGTTCTGTAATCATCCATGCCAAGCTTCCTTCCTTTATCAAGACATTTCTTTACAGATAGTGAAGAAGCAGCACTTCTTATTATCAGGTCATCACCAGCAGCTATTGATTTTTCAACAAGCTTCAGGATTCGTTTTTTTTCCATGTCACTTCTCCCTGAGATGATATCTTCACCATCAATGTCAATTACTTTGATTTTCAGCTCTCTGGCCGCATATTCTGCCTGTCGGGCTGTTATTTTATTAACACTGCCTGCGATAACAACATTGCTCTTTTTCCCCTTTTGTAATTCAAAATATCCGGCGAGCTTTTCCGCAAATCCGGAGCACCCTGCATACATTACTCTTTTCTGTGTCCCGGTCACCACCGAGGCAATCAGTTGAAGATCCTCCTCATCTTCAGCAT
The DNA here is from genome assembly GCA_937864815.1 of uncultured Bacteroidota bacterium. Lineage (GTDB taxonomy): Bacteria > Bacteroidota > Bacteroidia > Bacteroidales > VadinHA17 > LD21. The sequence continues at coordinate 47,042 of CALMJY010000171.1, read as the reverse complement.
CGATAACAATGATCTCTGTCCCTGAATTCATCAGATCTTTGAGCTTTAAAACGATTTCCTGTTTCCCGGACAGTAAATCTTTGAAGCTGATAACACCTGTCTTCTTATCGCATTGCTTTGATATTATTGCAGGGATATAGGATTCTTTTACTGGATTTTTCGGATCATTTGCATAATCAGTTTCAGCCAAAAGGACCCCGTCGATGTAAACATTCCCTTTGATTGTGGTTCTTCCGTAAAGTGGCAGTGCAGGGACAACCAGGGTATGCGCGATTTTAAGGGAATCCATCAATCCGGCAATTTCAGCCCCCACGTTGCCCCGCATTGTTGAGTCGATCTTCTTATATATGTATTTAATGTTTTCTGAACCCGCTTTGTTGCCTGTATCATATGCTTTTTTATATGCAGTATCCCTGGTGTCAAACCTGCTTTCTGTATCCACAACAAGCACATCACAATCAACGAGACTTTTGTGCATGTTTTTATTACCTGTTACAACAATAGTTTTCAGATTCCTTCTGCTGAACTGCACTCCGGTATCAACAGCACCCGTAAGGTCGTCGGCAACAACGAGGATCTTCTGCGGAGTGGCTAATAAGAGCTTTTTGCCAGCCATACAATATTGTATTGAAAATCTTTTAATCCTTTCCTATCCATTTACCCCTAAATCCCCCGAGGGGGACTTACCTTTGCACAAAGCCCCCCTTGGGGGGTTTGGGGGTAATGATTGTCACAAGGTATAGAATTCACTCAAAGAAAAAAAATAATTAAAACCGGGCAAAATCCGATACATTAAACAGTTCAACATTTCTCTCAATAATTTCAATCTTCCCGGAATCCTTTATCTCCTCCAGGACAGAATCAGATACATATAATTCCTCGAGATGAAGTGTGTTCTTTATCCTTACAATTTTCTCCTCTCCATCTTTAATATATCCGCAACCCCTCAGGGCAATATTAAATGCATCCTTGTCTGTTTCAGCAATAACTGGGATCTTTATTCTTTCATAAAAGCTGCTTGTAATGCCATTTGTATAAGTTGAAGGGAAATCTATCTTGTTGAACAGGCTCCTGGGTATAACATCTGCCAGTCCGACTCCGATTGCGTTTCCATGCGACTCCTTTGTAATATCTGCAATTATTATGGATTTGATTTTGGGTCTTTCTGGCTCGGGTTGTCCGTAAATCTTCATCCTTCCAATAATATTCGGATCGACGCCAACACCGCTAAGGTTTTTCCCCATTTCGTCAATTATCAGCAGATCAATATTATCTGCCGGGATATATGGCATGTTGTCCTTTGCAGCTTTAAGGAGTGAAGGTTCCTTTTCAAAAAACTCATCGGCTCTGAGAGCTTTAACAATCATTGTATCATCGAATGCATTTTCAACAATAGCAATCCCGCCGATGATCTTGTCTGTAGATATTATTTCACTGGCAACAACCGGAATCAGTTCGGCAAGTCCGTATACCCCATAGCTGTGAATTGCCGATGCCTGCTTCTCTTTTCCTAGTCCGATTACAGTCATTTTGACCATCCCGCTTTCATATGAACCGTGATAGTCTGTATGAGGCTTTATCCTGTTTATCAGTATTATGCCATCAGAATGGTATGCGTTTTTATCAATAAATACCGGTACCGGAGAATCACCTTTTGGCAGCTCAGTTACTTCCATCGATGATCTGACAGGTACTCCGATTGTTTCTTCAGAAATACCATAGTCAGCAAGAATCTGTGCCTGATTTTCGGCAATAGCATTCCCATGGCTGCCCATCGCCGGAACAATAAACGGAATACCTCCATTAGCTTTAATGAACCCGGTTACTTCCCTTACAATCAGGACAATGTTTTTTATTCCGCGACTGCCAACTGCCACTGCTATACTGCCTCCTGGTTTGATGAGTGGCTTAAGTCTTTGAAGTTCTTTTGAAACTTCTCCTTTCACATCGGCAAGTCCGTTCTTTGGAAAGTGTTGCCGGACTTTGGTAAGTCGGATATTATTGGTAGAATTCATAATATGACTACTTAATTATTGTTATAATTTTCGCGTAAATCCACCCCCAACCCCCCAAGGGGGGCTTTCCGATTTCTTAAAGTCCCCCCTGGGGGATTTAGGGGTGGTATTATCGGAAAGGTCTTTATTTGCTTATTGTAAATTTACTCATAAAATAAACAGACTCATTATCCAGGCAGCAAGGGAGCATACAATGCCTGTGGTAAATGTCCCGAGAGTCTGGAGTTTGTATCCCTGGTTCACATTCATCTTCGAAATCTGGGTAACGACCCAGAAATAGCTGTCATTTACATGGCTGGCCATAAGTGCTCCGGATCCCAGTGCCACTACAACCAGTGCCCTGGCCATCGGACTGTCCATCCCAAGTGGTGTAAGTAAAGGAGCCATAAGACCTGCTCCTGTTATAATTGCTACCGTTCCTGAACCCTGAGCTGTTTTAAATGATGCGGCTATGATTATAGGTAATAAAATTCCCAGACTCTTTGCCCCTGAAAGGTTATCCTTTATGAAATCACCTATTCCCGAACTCTGAAGAACCTGACCGAATGCACCGCCACATCCGGTAATGATAATTATTGTAGCGGCAGCCAGAACTGCTTCGCCCACCCAGCCGGTTGACGAAATCATGTCTTTTGTAAGTTTCTTTGGAAGAAGCAATGCCATGGCAACTCCAATGAGCAGTGCAATAACCGGCTGACCGAGGAAACTGATGATACCGGATAAATTTCCAGTTCCGAATGGAGCTGAGGGCAACTGTGCAACTGACCTGAGGATGATAAGCAATATAGGTGCAAAAATCGGAAATAACGATTTCGTCGCAGATGGGTAATCCTTTATTTCCCTGGCTTCTTCAACAGATTCATGATCATATTCATATTTTATTTTTGGAACAATTTTGACTGCAAACATCCATGCAGCAATCAGACCGGCAAGACTTACTGGAATTCCAAGTATAATAACAAGTCCGAGGTCAGCATTAAGAATGCCTGCAGCTCCAATAGGACCAGGAGTCGGAGGTATTATTGAATGCGTGATTATCAGTCCGAGACTCAGTGCAATTGCTCCTATGGCAAATGATATTTTTACCTCTCTTGTCATTGCTTTTGCCAGTGGTGATATGATTATAAAACCTGAATCACAAAAAACAGGTATACTTACAATATAACCTATTATACTTAGTGCAAGCGGCACATTTTTCTTACCCACAATTTTAAGTGTGCCTGCAGCAAGAGAATGGGCTCCGCCTGATTTTTCAAGGAAAGTTCCGATAATTGATCCTGCAAGAATTACAATTCCGATAAAACCAACGGTATTGCCAAAGCCTGTATTTACTGATTTTACAACCTGATCAAGCGACATAGTTCCTGAAAATGCCCCGAACCCTATTGCTGCAATCAATAGGGAAAGAAATGGATGCCACTTGAATTTTGTCGAAGTGATGATTATAAATGCTATTGAAATAAGAAGCAGGATTATCAGCCACATAATAGTTAGTTAAAAAGTTTAAATCTTGATATTATTTTTTACCACAGAGATCACAGAGTTGTAAACTGAGTGCACAAAGATTCTTACTCTGTGTTCTTTGTGAATCCTTCGAGTCCTCTGTGGTTAAAAATTATTCTTAAATATAATACACATTACGATTGAAATACAGAAACATCCGATTTATAGTATAAATTTGAATACATTAACATAAATCAATATGAAAAGGACATTTCTGGTTTCATTGTTTTTTTTGTTCCTGATATCCTCATTCAAATCATTTGGACAGTCACATTCAGCAGAGAAGAAACCAGAGTACTTATTTGAGAGCGGTACGGGAGCATATAATACTTTCAGAATACCTGCCCTGATTACCACAAAAAACGGTACAATACTGGCATTTGCAGAGGGAAGGAAGAATACATCATCCGATACAGGTGATATAGATCTTGTAACGAAGCGCTCGGAAGATAATGGCAAAACATGGAGCGACCTGGTGGTTGTATGGGATGATGGTGAGAATGTCTGCGGTAATCCTGCACCGGTTCAGGATGCGAAAACCGGTAAGATCTTTCTGCTTTCTACCTGGAATCTGGGGAGCGATCATGAACCTCAGATCATTGACAAGACAAGCAGAGACACCAGGAGGATCTATCTCATAGTTTCTGAAGACGATGGATTAACCTGGTCAGAACCTGTAGAGATAACAACATCTGTTAAGCAGGGTAACTGGACCTGGTATGCAACCGGACCCTGTCATGGTATACAGGTGCAGGCGGGTGAATACAAAGGGCGACTGATTATCCCCAGCGATCATATTGAGGCAGTTACCGGAAAATATTTTTCACATATTATTTATTCCGACAACAACGGTAAAACCTGGAACCCGGGTGGTACAACACCCCAGGATCAGGTTAATGAGTGCACTATTGCGGAGCTTACCGGCGGAAAGCTAATGCTGAACATGCGGAATTATGACCGTACCCAGAAGACACGTAAGGTTTCCGTGAGTAATGACGGAGGCTTAACCTGGAGCAACCTCTGGTCTGATCCGGTGCTTATTGAACCAATATGTCAGGCCAGCCTTTTCAATCATCCGAAAAAGAAAATGCTTTTCTTTACAAATCCTGCAAGTGAAGATTCGAGAGAAAAAATGACTCTCAGAATAAGTTATGATGAAGGAAAGACCTGGGCCGTAACAAAGTTATTACACACAGGACCATCTGCATATTCTGATATAACATTATTAAAGACCGGAGAACTGGGCCTTTTATTTGAGGCGGGCGTAAAGTCTCCCTATGAAGGGATAGTCTTTAAAACGATTAATAACATTAAGTAAATAGAACAAACCATTGCTATGATAAAAAAAGTGATAATCATTACCCTGGCTGTATCGCTGCTGATCTTAGCAACAGGGTGTACCGTTACGAAAAAGGTTTCAACAGGCGACCCTTCGGGGCGTACCCCGTGCGCTGAGAGAGAATTCAGGGCTGCCTGGGTCGCAACTGTGGCGAATATCAACTGGCCAAGCAAACCAGGACTTTCTGTCGACCAGCAGAAGAAAGAGGCAATCGAACTTCTTGACCTGCTTTATAATAACAACTTCAATGCTGTTATTTTCCAGGTAAGACCCCAGTGTGATGCCCTGTATCAGAGCGGGCTGGAACCATGGTCATATTATCTCACCGGTATTCAGGGCAAGGCTCCGGATCCGTTTTATGATCCTCTTGAATTCTGGGTCAAAGAAGCTCATGCGCGGGGTATTGAACTTCATGCATGGCTTAATCCCTACAGGGCTCACCATTTAGCAGGAGGAGAGGTTACCGATGCCTCAATTGTAAGGAAAAGACCTGAACTTGTTGTTAAGCTTGAGAAGGGTTACTGGTGGATGGAACCTACAAAACAAGCTGTTCAGGATCAGACTTATAACGTTGTTATGGACCTTGTCCGCAGGTATAATCTTGACGGTATTCACTTCGACGATTATTTCTACCCCTATCCATCCTATAATAACGATAAGGATTTTCCCGATGATGAGAGCTGGCAGGCTTATCTGAAAGCCGGAGGCAAACTCTCGCGGGGCGACTGGAGAAGGGAAAACGTGAATAAGCTGGTGGAACGTATATATAAAGGAATAAAGGCAGAAAAACCATGGGTGAAGTTTGGGTTAAGTCCGTTTGGGATCTGGCGACCCTACAATCCACCGTCGATAAGTGGCTTCGACCAGCATAATGTGCTGTTTGCCGATGCACGTAAATGGCTTAACAAAGGCTGGGTAGATTATTATTCACCTCAGCTTTACTGGCAGATCAACCAGATACCCCAGAGCTATCCGCTGCTTCTTGGATGGTGGAATGTGGAAAACCTGAAAGGGAGGCATCTATGGCCCGGGATCAGCCTGAGCATACAACCTATGTCAAAACTGATCGATGAAACCATGAACCAGATAATGATAGCCCGCGGAATGCTTCCCCTGAGTCCCGGAGTTGTTCATTGGAGCATTGGTCCAATAGCCGCTAACCAAAAGCTGGCAAGTGCTTTGTCTGATGGACCGTATAACAGAAAAGCACTGGTACCTCCGTCTCCATGGCTTGACAAAAAAGCTCCTGTTCCTCCGGAAATCAGTATCTCGGTTGAAAATGATACACTAAGAGTTACATGGAAACATGATAACATTAAGGATGTATCAAGATGGGTGGTTTATTTCAGGCATGGGGCACAATGGAACTATGATATTCATGGTGCCGGTACCCTATCTGATAAAGTACCGGCATTTATGGTTAACAAGGTTCTGCTTAACCGCATCGATCCTGCAACAATTAAGAATGTTGAAGAAATTCTTTTACCTCTAGACAGCATTGCCGTTTCTGCAGTGGATCATTTCGGAAATGAAAGTTCACTTACCACTCTGAAGGTTGAAAGAGTACCACATAGTGAAACTCAGTCACTGGAATCTATACTTGACAGATATTCTGCTGTTAAGAAAATAACAGATATCCCTGTACCTGATGTCACTCCCGGAATTAATGTTCTTGTTGAAAACCACCTGGATCTAATAAAGGGAAAGAGAGTGGGGCTTATTACTAATCCATCAGCTGTCGGCACAGATATGAGAAGCAGTATCGATATACTTGCTGGTACTCCGGGTGTAAACCTGGTAGCACTTTTTGGTGCAGAACATGGTGTCCGGGGTGAAAAACAGGGCAGGATCATCCAGGAGGGTGAGCCTGATCCTCGCACAGGCATACCTGTTTACAGCATGTATGGCGATTCATTCGCACCGAAAAATGAGTGGCTCAATAATATAGATGTACTTATATTTGATATCCAGGGTGTTGGATCAGCATGGTATACTTTCAAATACTCAATGTCATTTGCCATGCAGGCATGTGCCGAGGCAGGAATTCCTTTCTTAGTTCTTGACAGACCAAATCCACTCGGTGGAAGAGTTGTAGAAGGGCCGTTGCTGGACATTGGAAGCATATTCCGCCATCCTCTTCCTCTAAGGCATGGGATGACTTATGGAGAGCTTGCAACTATGTGGAATGAGACAGAAGGATTTGGTACAAACCTCACTGTCATTAAAATGAAAGGATGGCGCCGCAGCATGATGTGGGATGAGACCGGACTTCCATGGGTGATGCCTTCGCCAAATATGGACACTTACGAAACAGCAGTTGTATATCCCGGACAGTGCCTGTTCGAGAGAACGAATATCTCTGAAGGAAGGGGTACAACAAAACCTTTCCTGCTTACAGGATCGACATGGATCGATGCTGAAAGGGCGGCAGATACACTGAACAGCAGAAGAATAAAAGGTGCAGTATTCCGTCCGGTGTATTTTATCCCTCAGATTGCAGACACACTCAATAATGCAGGAGGGAAGCCATGGAATAAAATGTGTGGAGGGGTGGAGATAATGCTTACGGAACCGGCATCATACAGGTCAGTGGAAGCTGCTGTCCATATTTTTGATACATTCCGGAAAATATCACCTGACTCTCTTGTCTGGAATCCTCCGCCTGTGATCAGGCGACTCGAAGAACCAGGTATGACAGTCGATGATATCGTTAAGTCCTGCCAGGATGAAGTGGCTGATTTTATGAACGTAAGGCAGAAATACCTTTTGTACCGATGAAGAGAGTTATGAAACTTTTAAGGCTGGCAGTCCTGGTCATATTTCTTATACCCGGCATCTCATCATGTAAAACAGTCCGGCATACAAAGGAGGTTGATATTGTACCTTCCGGTATCGCCAGCCATGCCCCCCGGTCAGTTTTATTTTTCCCTGGAGAAGAGGATGCTGATATATTGGAAGCAGTTATATCAGCACATGAAATGAAGCTTCAGCTTTGTGTGGTTTTTAACCGGCCCGACCAGGAATTGAAAATAACGGACCGGTCTGCTGCCGAAATCAAGACCTTGCTAAAGCATCAGGTCAGTAAATTAGCCGCAGCAACTGATATAGATGGCATTGCTGTTATGACAGGAGGCCTGTCAGCTGAAATGATTGAGCATGTTTTCGCAGAATCGATGCTGATAAAACCATACCTCTTTACCTGCATTATCTATAATGAGAATGACTATCAGCTTGCTCTGGCATGCCTGAATGAAGGTACTGCAGATATGATTATTCCGGCCAAAGATGTCTCATTCCCTGATCTTGATACTTTCACTGAGAGGATAAAACTGCCGGTCAGCGTTAAAAGGATAAAACCCGAACAGGTTTTCAGCCTCGACCTGTCAGCATTGTTCCACAGCAATCCTGGTGGTCAGACTGTTCAGATTAATAATGGAAATAAAACCCTTGTTACTGACTCTGAAGGATCAATTAACTTTATCACATTCAAATCAGATACTATTGAGTTAAAAACAGGTTCAGCAATCATCCGTATATCAACTAAAAACTGGTTCACTCCATTCAGGTATTCTGTTCAGGCTGATGGTACAGTGAGGAGAAAATCTCCATGGGTGGAATTCAGACGTTTTCCAGGGGAAACAACTGATGTCCCTGAATTTGATCTGCTATGTAAGACAGATTATCCTGCAACTGTGATGATCAACGGGATCCCCGTAAAGCAGTATAAGACAGGGATATTCTTTAATAAGCTTTCTCTGAATGAAGGTGTTAACCGGGTCAGGGCAACTGTAATAACTTCTGATTCGCTTTCAACCTTTTATGAGCGTGAAATTGTGTCTGCAAAACGTAATAAGACAAGGAAGCCGCTTCCGCTCTGGATTGACAAGGGGAGTGTTGAGCCTGCTGTCAGTATGGAGTTGTTACAGGATGATAATATAAGGATAAACTTTAAGGGTTCAGCAGGGCAGGAGGGATTTGTAAAGGTGCTGCCAGGCAAAACAAAAATAAAATGTTCACGGCAGGATTTTGAAGATTACTCTGTTTATATGGCTGATCTTCATCTTGATAAGCTTTTACCGGGGAAGGTTTCAGAAATAATCCTTCAGCTTGTTTCAATTACAGCTGCAGAGGATATTGAGTATGAATTGCCTGTTTCACTTAGGATAAGGAGCAAAGATGATTATCCCGTTGTGAGGGTAAAAAATGAAAACTCAAGGATTACGTATAACCTTGGAGCGCCTAGGCTGGGCGGACCGTTAAGATCAGAACCGGGAACTGGTGTTCTACTGAAAACCAGCGGAAAGATTGGTGATTACTACCGGATCCGGCTAAGCAGTTCAGAGTACGGATTCATACATGCAGACGATATAGAAGTGATGCCGGAAGGCACGGTTCAGCCTTCATATTACATAACAAACATGTCATGCGGTCCATCTTCAAATGCTGATATCCTGTCCATCCCATATCCTGAACCTGTTCCTTACGAGGTTTTTCCCGAACCTGACCAGAAGAGGATAGTGATAACTCTTTTTGGAGTCAGGACTGCCAGTACCTGGATAACCCACATGAATAACAGGAAGATAATCGATAAGGTGACCTGGCAGCAGACAACGCCTGAAACTTACAGGATTTATGTAAATCTCAATACTTCTGATATATGGGGATATGACCTTCGTCAGGATGGTAAAAGACTGTTATTCAGTGTAAAATATCCTCCAGTTTATGACCTTAGTAATGAAAAACCTCTCAGTGGTTTAAAGATTGCAATTGAAGCCGGACATGGAGGATCAGGTATCGGGGCTGTTGGTTTGTCTGGCCTTCCTGAAAAGGAAATCAATCTTGATCTTTCAATAAGGCTGGGAGAGCTATGCAAATCAATGGGAGCTGAGGTGGTTCAGGTTCGTGATTCTGATATTGACATGGGACTCCTTGAGAAAAGGGAAATTGCTTTAAAGTCCGGTTCTGATATACTGGTAAGCATACACGCCAATGCCGGAGGAAGAGGATATTTGTCAGTTGCAGGTACAAGCACATACTGGCATAATCCTTTCTGGGCTCCATTGGCTGAAAAAATCTATGACAGACTTCTGGAACTAAACCTGAAAGAGTTTGGTGTAATTGGATCATTTAATTATACAGTAACCAGGGTATCACAGATGCCTTCCGTCCTTGTAGAGCAGGCATTTATGTCTCATGCTGAAGACGAGGAAAAGCTTGCTGACCCAGGTTTCAGACAGGAGATGGCACAAAAGATTCTCGATGGGTTGATTGATTATCTGAAAAATGCAAAATAGAAGAAGCGTTCAGAGCAGATACATACATTTCCAAATAATGCAAAAGCAGTTGTCCGAATTTGATTTCAGACAACTGCCTCCAGGAAAAAATTAAGTTACAAATAAACAAAGAAACACGTTATTACCATTCGCAACTGGTAATAAGTTGTGGCTTCTTTTGAGAATTGACTTCTGAATCTCAACAGGTGCAAAGCTATGAATGAATTGCGGGGATGCTTATTAGAAAATAATTAGAAATTGATTAAAAACTCCTTAAATAACCTGGTTTGACCTTTTGAACTGCAGGCTTATACGGGTGCCTTCATTCTCTTTGCTCGACACATTTATCTCTGCTTTATGCAGCTGAATTATCTTTGAGACCATTGTAAGTCCGATACCAAATCCGCCAATAAACTTTACGTTTGATCCTCTGGTAAATGGCTTGTAGATATTCTGCAGTTCAGATTCCGGAATACCGATCCCGTTGTCAGCAACAACTACATTAATATTATCTCCTTCCAGGCTAAACTCAACCATTACATTTTCATTTGAAAACTTACATGCATTGTCAATCAGATTCTTAAAGGCAATTGTAAGAAGACCCTCGTTTCCGGTAATGATCAGATCATTTTCATTTTCCGGATACTGGATTTTCGGAATGATCTTATGGTCGGGGTACTTGTTCTTTACCTGGTGTATGGCATCAAATACAATTTCATCGATTCTCACGGGGATGAAGCCAATATTCTTATCCTTGGTAACCTGTGCCAATTCAAGCAGACTGTTAAGCAGAGTGTTTATTTTCTTCAGATCCCTGATAAGTTCCGTGATGTGCCCAACATATTCCTCCCTGGTTCTTTCCCTGCTCAGAAAATAGTCCGTTTCACTGATCATAACAGAAAGAGGTGTTCGTAGCTCATGCGAAGCATTGGAAACAAAATCTTCCTGGTTCCTGAAAGCAATTTCGAGGTCAGAAAGCATCTGGTTAAAGGTAACCGAGAGCTGGTCTATTTCATCTCTTCTGTCGCCTTCATCCAGTCTGTTGCTGAGGCGCAGTGAATTTATCTCCTTTACGCTTTTGATTATTTCAGATATCGGCCTTATAGCTCTTCGTGCAAAAAGGTAGGAGAGCACAATCGACAATGAGATGCTGAACAGAATACTCCAGAGCAGTATTTTAAGAAGTTCCTCGAGATAGGCTGCGCGTGTTTTGTCGAATGCAAGTGCAAAAACATAGTAAGTCCGGTTTTCGTACATATGCCTGTAAAATACACCTTCTTTTTCAGCGACAGTGAAGTAATGTGATATTCTGAAGGCATTTTTTACAAGAGTCAGGCTGTCTGCCAGGTATTCAATGTTGTTGCTGTAAAGAATATTGTATGCGGTATCTGTAATGGCCAGCTCTTCCCTTTCCCATAAAACGGCTGTCTCCTGCATTTTATTTACTAATACTGAATCAACTTCGGCCACATCAATAAACAGAGTTGCATAGTTTTTGGCACTTTCGAGTATGTTCTGCCTGAATTTTGCATGGTGTCTCGAATAGGAAAAATAGTAAACAAGCAAAGAAAAAAACAGAAGGATTCCGGTAACAATAAGCGAAAACTGGAGTGATAATCTGATCTTAATATTCATACTCTATATCTCTTTGTCACTGCAATAGAATCCGAATCCGAATTTGGTATGAATCAGCTTTGGTTCAAAATCCCTGTCTATTTTTTTTCTAAGGTAATTGACATAAACATCAATAATATTGGTGCTCGGATCAAAATCTATACCCCATACTTTCTCAATAATAAATTCACGTGTAAGCAATTTATGGCGGTTCCTGAGAAATGTTTCAAGAAGAAGCGATTCTTTTGCTGTCAGATCAATTTTTTTTCCTGAACGTGTAACTGTTTTGGTCTTGATGTCCATTTCAAGATCTGCAAGAACAATTTTTTCTGATTCAGGTATATTTAAGTCTGACCTTCTCAGGAATACATTAATCCGTGCCAGTAATTCCCTGAAATCAAATGGTTTGACAACGTAATCATCGGCTCCGTACTCAAATCCCGAAATCTTGTTCTCCGGCGTTCCGAAAGCTGTTAACATGATAATTGGAATGTCCCTGTTGGTTTTTCTGATCTCCCTGCACAGATCGTAACCATTGATCAGTGGCAGGTTAATATCCAGCACGATGAGGTTATAGCTGTTTTTTTCAATAAGCTGTTTCCCGATATACCCGTCATTTGCGGTTTCAGCCTGAAAACCTGCTTCTTCAAGCTGCTTTTTTAAAATATCAGCAAGCCTCTGTTCATCCTCAACAATCAATATTTTAATCTCAGCCATTCTCCTAAAATGTTTTGTGCAAATTTACACTTTGTATCTCACATCTCACATCTCAAAAGGTGCTACCTGATCCAGATCTTCTTCAGGTACATCTTTTTTAACAGCGACACGTGGTGTAACCTGGAATGCCCTGATCCGTGATACTAGCAATGTTACACCCAATCCGAAGATGCCTACAACTGCAAATGAATATCTTAATCCGGCAAGTTCTGAAATATAGCCAATCAGTGGTGGTCCCATAAGAAATCCAAGGAAACTTACACTTGACACTGTTGCCAGTGCGATTCCCGGTGGTACTTTTGTGTATTTGCCGGCTGTGCTGTAGACTGTTGGAACAATGCTTGATACTCCAAGTCCGACAAGCATGAATGCCATTGTGCAGGTAATTAGGTTTGGAAACAATACCGATATAAACAGCCCTGACGATACCATTATGCCTGCGATCCGGAGCAGCTTTTGACGACCAATTTTTGCAATGAAGTGATCAGCCATGAAGCGACCTGAGGCCATCATGATCATAAATGAGGTATATCCAAGAATTACTAATGATGCCGGTGCTTTTACAACATCCTTAAAATAAATCCCGCTCCAGTCAAACATTGCTCCTTCGCTTGCCATGCTGAAGAATCCTATTATTCCAAGCTGCAGCAGCATACCATCAGGTTTGGAAAAGAACTTCCTGCGTTGTTCATCTCTTGCCCCTGATGCCTTTCCCTTGATAAGGTAAGGATAGTTTATGCTCATAATTGTCCAGACCATCAGGATGACAATTATAAAATGAATGTTATACGGCACTTTCAGGTTGATCATTAAGAGGCCGGTCAGAGCCCCGGTGAAACCTGCCAGGCTCCACATCCCGTGGAAGGAAGCCATTATAGATCGTTCATACAGGTGTTCAGCTGCTATTCCCTGTGTATTTATCGCAATATTATTCATGTTTCCTGCAAGGCCGAACATATAGAGCGCAACTGCAAGCTGCCATCCCTCTGTCACCCATCCCAGGTTATTAAGGCATAATGTGTAAAGCGGGAGGGAAAAAAGAAGCACCCTGTAGCTTCCGAAACGGGTTACAAGTCGGCCGGAAAATGGCATCATTGTAAACTGACCTGCAGGAAGTGCAAAAAGTATGCTGCCCAGCATACCGTCAGTCAGGTGCAAGGCAGTTTTAATATCCGGGATCCTGCTTGCCCATGTGGCAAAGCTTATCCCTGTACAGAAATATATCAGGGCTACGGCAATCCTTATTCGGCGCTTTTCAGGCAAAGAGATTTGAACAGAGGAAACCGGTTCTGAATCTACTGACATTTAATCCAGTTTATGCTTTTAAGCAATTCCTGTCCTTTTTGTCCTATCTTGTCGACTATTTTTTCAATAGCTTTTTCTCCAACTTCTTTTGAAGCATGAATCCTTGGATCCTTGCCTGACATCCCGCATCCTTTGATATTCATTCCCCTGCCGGTTTCAATTTCATTTCTGTCCAACTTTTCAATCCTTTTCATATCTACCAGATCAGGTCTCAACGCCATCAGAATGGATGTTTCCCATTTTGCGGCGTGATCCATCCCTACATCGGGGTCATCAGGATTCAGCGATCCTTCCATCATCGCAAAACCTGTTGTCCTTCCAAGTGGAGAGATCAGGTAAACTGAAATGGAATCAACTGCTTTTTGTAAAGAATCCACCTGGGGTTTGACATCATGTCCTGTCACCCCAATAATTACCCTGAAGCCTACAAGTACAAGACCTTTGAATATTTCAATAAACAACTGGTCCGTCAGACTGGAAGTAAGACCAGGGTGATTTCCGATATGCCAGTGTCCCATGTGTCCCCAATATGTTGGCGGTACAACAACTCCGCCATACTTTTGAGCAGTTCGAACAAGAATCCCATGAGCCTTGAGAGCATCGTTCCCATAAGGTAAATGTCTTCCATGCCACTCAAGTGAGCCAAAAGGAATATATGCAACCGGATATTCCTTTAGCCACATTTCAAGTTCATCCGGGAGCATCTCTTCATACTTTACACTCCTCGTTGATGAATTTGAATAGGAGGAATTCAGATGGTCGGCTTCCTGCCGGTGTTCTGACGGACTTGCATTATTGTCTGAACCATTGACAATGCCCAGGCTACCAAGTCCTGCACCGGCGAGGGTGACTGATGCAAGCTTGAGTATTGCACGACGGTTTATTCCCGCCTTTGCCAGTTCTTTTTCTGTTTTTTCAGGATGACTATTGGTTTCTAAACCGGATTTATTTGTGCTCATAGGATTTAGAATGATTTTACAATTTTATGAATATAAGTAAAATCCGTGAGTTTTATATAATCGGGGAAATAGTATTCCTGAAAAAAATATGTCCGGAAAGCCAGACATATCTCCTCTTCAACTCATAAGCCAATCTCCCTAACGAGAGATTAGAGGTAAGTTTGGATAGACTTCAAGTGGAGCTGGCGGGAGTCGAACCCGCGTCCAAACACGGAAGCCATATGCTTTCTACATGCTTAGTCCTGCTTGGTTTTCGTGACCGGCCAGATGCAGAACAACCTAACCTGTCCTTATTTCCTGTTGTTTTCGCCATCGGGCAGGAACATCCCTCCGGCTAGCCCCGGATTACCAGCGCCTCCGGATCGGGTTGGATCAGGGCTTGACCGCCCGGGAGACGTCCCGTCACGACACATGTGCCGTGATGAAGCTTAAGTTACTTTATTCGCTTAAGCAGCGAGAGCGTAATTAGTTTCGCCTTTTATTGTTTTGTAACTCTGTTCAAGGGACGCGTTACCACACCCTGCATGCTTACATACCACCACTCATGCTGTCAAAACCATGTCAGCCCCATAGATGGCTCAGGGCTCAGGGCAAAAGGCTCAGGGTTTGAAATCCATAAAACCATTTGCAAAGTGCTCTGATTTTCGATGCAAAGATACAAACAAAAGTCGGAACTGTAAAAAATTAGTTTCCAGTTGGCAGTTGGCAAATGCCCGACGCCTCTTGCCTGTCGCCTGTCGCCTGTCGCCTGTCGCCTGTCGCCTGATTCTTTGTTAAACAAATATATCGTATCTTCACATATATTCTTCTCTGTCAGTCACAATGAGCAAAAGACTCAAAATAGGGATTCTCCGTGAGACTAAAAACCCTCCCGACCGCAGGGTGCCTCTGACCCCTCCCCAGATAACAGCCCTCGAGGAAACATACCCCGACGTCCAATTCTTCGTTCAGCCAAGCGACTTTTGCTGTTATTCAAATGAAGAATACGAATACCTCGACATACCGCTTAAGGAGGACCTTCGGGATTGTGACATACTACTGGGGGTCAAAGAGATAGACAAAAGGACATTTATCCCGGGTAAAACATACATGTTCTTTGCTCATGTTGCCAAAAAGCAACATCACAACCAGGATATGTTCATGGCAATGGCCCATAATAAGCTGACTCTGATCGATTTTGAAAGGCTTACCACCGATCGGGGACAAAGAGTAGTTGCCTTTGGTCGTCACGCTGGTATTGTTGGTGCCTACAACGCTCTTAGAGCACGGGGTATCACAACAAACCGCTTCAGGCTTAAGCCGGCATACCAGTGTCATGATCTTGATGAGGTATGGGCAGGACTCCGGAAAATTGAACTAAAACCTGGACTTAAAGTTCTTATTACCGGGGAGGGAAGGGTCTCTTCCGGCGCCGTTGAAACACTTAATGTCGCTAATATCGTTCAGGTAAATCCTGACGAATACCTTAACCGGGAATTTGATATACCGGTATTTTGCCAGATAGGACCTCAGCATTATACCCGGCACAGAAGCGGAATTGATTTTAATTTCAGACATTTTGCGCGATTCCCCGTTGAGTATGAATCGATATTCTATCCTTTTGCAAGGGTAACAGATATTCTTATAACCGGACACTTCTGGGATCCGCGATCACCCCATTTTCTTACAGTTGATGAAATGCGAAAACCCGACTTCAGAATAAATATAATTGCTGATATCAGCTGCGATATACCTGGTCCATTGCCTTCATCAGTAAGGGTAACAACCATCTCCGATCCTTATTATGACTATAATCCGCACCTTGTAAGCGAAGAACCAGCTTTCTCACGTCCATCAAATATTACAGTGATGTCGATCGATAACCTTCCCGGAGAACTCCCCCGCGATGCTTCACAGGATTTCGGAAAAATGCTCATAAGTAACGTTCTGCATGACCTTCTCATGGGTGTTGAAAGTCCGATGATCACCAGGGCCACTATTCTCAGAAATGGCCAGTTAACTCCTAAGTACTCTTATCTTAAAGATTATTTGGGTAAATAGGATTCTGGGAAAGAATTAGAAAAGAAGTAATCGGTAATCTGTAATCGGTAATCAGGTAAAATTGAATTTCGGATTTCGGATTTCGGATTGCGGATTTATGACTTTCGCCTTTCGCCATCCGCCTTTTGCCTTTCGCCTTTTAAATGTATATTTACCTAAACTATTAATCCTAACTGTTAAACCTTCAATTCTATGCGAAAAACTCTTTCCCTGATCCTTTTCCTGATCTCCTATGCTGTTATGGCTCAGCAGGATAATGCCCCTGTTGCAGGAGTAAGCGATAAAAGGATCGATGTCTACGGGCTGAAGAATGCCAGAGTTGTGGCTGATTACCAGACCACTCTTGAGAATACTGATATCCTGATCTCAAACGGCAGGATAGAAGCAGTAGGTAAAAACCTTGTATTTCCCAGAGGAACAATTATTTATGATATGACAGGAAAAACCATTTACCCTGCATTTATTGATATCTATGCCGGTAATTATGGTATTAAGCAGCAAGCATCATCTGCAAATGCTAATCCTTTTGCGGCGTTTATGAATCCCTCCCAGGGTGGACGATCTTCGGGTCCTGTCACTCCTGAACCCCGGGTTGCTGATTACTGGAACGATGGTATAAATTCATCTTACGATATCTCCTCAGAGTTCATTCCCGATCCTAAAGTGGCCGGTGAGTACCGGCAAGCAGGCTTTGGTGCAGTTGTGACATTTAAGTCCGACGGAATAGCACGTGGTACATCAGCCCTGGTCAGTACCGGTGACGGAAAAACCAATAATCTGATAATTAAGAATAAAACAGCGGCAAATTATTCATTTGTGAGGGGCCGTTCAAATGATCTATACCCTGCATCTCAGTTCGGAATAATTGCATTGCTGAGACAACTAAATTATGATGCACAATGGTATAAACAGCTTCCTTCAGGTTACTTTCACGATGATGGTATCGAAGCATATTCCACTAATTTGTCTCTTCCACAGATATTTGAAGTGACAAATAAAATTGAAATTCTGAGAGCTGACAGGCTTGGGAAAGAGTTCGGTATTAACTACATAATCAAGGGAGGGGGAGATGAATACCAGTCATTAACGGATATAAAGAAATCGGGCAATAAACTTATACTTCCGGTTAATTTCCCTGAAACACCTGAAATAAAGGATCCTTATGAAGCTGTTGCAGTCTCATATTCCACTCTGCGGCATTATGAGCTTGCCCCGTTCAATCTCTCAAGAGTATCCGGAGCCGGTCTTACTTTTGCAATCACTTCTTCAGATCTGAAGCAGCGTTCTTCATTCCTGACAAACCTGAGAAAATCTGTAAAATATGGTCTTCCTGAAAATGAGGCTCTTAAAGCGCTTACAATAACACCTGCCTCCATGATCGGAGCATCAGATCTGCTTGGAGGTATTAAGAAAAACATGATTGCAAATCTGGTTGTGACCTCAGGCAATATCTTCACCGAAGATTGTACCATATATGAAACATGGGTACAGGGAGTGCCTTACCGTTTCGTCGACCTGAGGCAGAAAGATCTGCGTGGATCATATACTCTGAGTGTTGATACAGCTTCTTATAATCTGGTATTGTCAGGAAAACCAGAAAAACCATCAGTAAAGATTACTGTCGACTCGACTGAAATAAAAGGTTCAGCTTTCACAGCCGAAAAAGATATGGTAAGCATAAGTTTTGACAGGAACAGTAAAAAATACCGGCTGACAGGTTACATAAAAGGTAACGACCTTGAAGGCAGGGGACAGTTATCAGACGGAAAATGGATCAGTTGGACCGCAAAATACATAGGACCTTTTTCAGAACCGGATAAGGGCAAAAAGAAGCCAGATTCAAAGATACCTGAGCCCGGCAAAATGTTATATCCTTTTACTGCTTATGGAATGGAGGAATTGCCAAAACAGGAGGATATACTGTTTAAGAACGCTACTGTCTGGACAAATGAAAAGGATGGTAAGCTACTTAATACTGATGTCCTTGTTCAGAAAGGAAAGATTACCAAAATAGGGAAGAATCTGACAGCTCCGGCAGTTACAAGGATAATTGATGGCACAGGAATGCATCTTACACCGGGTATAATAGATGAACATTCTCACATGGCTCTTGATGCAACAAATGAGATGGGGCAGGCTATTACATCCGAGGTAAGGGCTGGTGATGTTGTGGATCCTGAAGACCAGACAATTTACCGGCAGCTTGCAGGTGGTGTAACAACATCACATGTACTTCATGGTTCAGCAAATCCTATTGGTGGTCAGTCGGTTATAATAAAAAACAGGTGGGGGCATAATGCCGAGGAGCTTAAAGTCGAAAACCAGGTTGGATTTCTTAAACATGCTCTGGGTGAAAATGTAAAAAGACAGGTTAACCGGTATCCTAATTCGAGAATGGGTGTTGAGCAGATAATACGAGATGCTTACCAGAGAGCTATAGACTACAGAAACCAGTGGAAAGCATGGAATGCATTGAAACCTGCTGATCGTGCCGGCAAGATACCTCCTCGCAGGGATCTCGAACTTGATGCCATTGTTGATGTACTTGAAAAGAGAAGCTTTATAACTTGCCATACTTACATTCAGTCCGAAGGTGCAATGATCATGAATCTCGCCGGCGATTTTGGAATTAAGGTTAACACTCTGATCCACTTTAACGAAGGTTATAAAATCGCCGACCAGGTAAAGGCACATGGAGCCGCCGCCTCAGTCTTTTCTGACTGGTGGGATTATAAGTACGAAGTTTATGAAGGAATTACATATAATGCAGCTCTGCTTATGAGCCAGGGTGTTCTCACCTGCCTGCATTCAGATGATGCCGAAATGGGAAGAAGACTTAACCAGGAGGCTGGTAAAATTATGAAGTATGGTGGTGTAAGTGAAACAGATGCTCTAAAGCTTATTACACTGAATCCAGCCAGAATACTGCACCTCGACGACAGGATCGGAAGCATCAGGGAAGGAAAGGATGCCGATCTTGTCCTGTGGACAGATTATCCTCTTTCAGTTTATGCAAGGGCCAGTAAAACAATGATAGAAGGCACTATTTATTTTGATGAAGATCAGGATACCAGGTTAAAGGAACAGATTGATAATGAGCGAAACCGTATTATTGCGGATATCCTTAAGGAATCTCCTTCAACCGGTTCAGCAACACCTAATTTCCCAAGACGATGAAAAAATATTTAACTATATCAGTTTTAATGCTTTTTGTCTTATTTAACAGGACAATGGCACAAAGTCCGGTTGTAGCTCCGGCACAGAAGAAAACAGTAATACTATCCGGAGGTACAATACATACCGGAACAGGTACTGTTATTGAAAACGGAACAATTGCCTTTACAGGTGGAAAAATAACCTATGTAGGAAAAAGCAGCGATTTCAGCTCAGATAAGTCAGGATCGGATGTAATAGACGTAAGCGGAAAACATATTTATCCGGGACTTATATTTCCGTCAACAAGTATTGGCCTGGTTGAGATTGGAAGCGGGGTTGATGTTGCCACCGATAACCGTGAGACAGGCAATTTAAATCCCAACGTAAGAGCCCTGGTAGCATATAATACAGATTCTCACGTAATTCCGGTAATAAGGTCAAACGGGATTCTGCTTGCCCAGATATGCCCTGTTGGCAACCTTCTGCCCGGAACCTCAAGTGTCGTTCAGCTTGATGCCTGGAACTGGAAGGATGCTGCATACAAGGCAGACAACGGAATCCAGCTTGTTTGGCCTCGCAAATCATCAGCCGGAGGAAGAAGGGGTAGCGCCTATTTTATGCCCGGAGAAAACACAGCCTCTTCGTATGATAAAAGTGTAGAGGAGCTGGAAGAGATTTTTACTGATGCTGCTGCCTATGCTGCAGTTGAAAAACCAAAGGACGCTAACCTGAGACTTGAATCTCTCAGAGGCCTTTTTGATGGTTCAAAGATCCTTTTCCTAAGTGCATCCGAAACAAAAGGTATAATTGCTGCCATCTCGTTCGCTAAGCGCCATGGGGTTAAGAAGATGGTATTAACAGACGCCGATGAATCATCATGGGAGGTCAGAAGTATTCTGAAAGATAACAATATACCCGTTATTCTTGCCGATCCGCTGAGTGTACCAAAATACGATTACAGCGATACGAAAATGCCTTTCAAACTTGCTGCCATGTTTAAGAATGAAGGGATTTTAGTCGGACTATCTTATTCAAAACAGGCTTATGGAAACCTTCCTTTTGCAGCAGGTCAGACTGTCGCATATGGTCTGACAAAGGAAGAGGCGCTTCAGACAGTAACCCTGAATACAGCCAGAATCCTGGGAATTGATGATAAAACAGGTTCACTTGAACAGGGAAAGGACGCCAATATTGTTGTATCAACAGGTGACATTCTTGATATGTCTTCAAACAATGTTGAGTATGCATTTATTACAGGAAGAAACATCAGCCTCGACAATAAACATAAACAGCTTTATAAACGGTTCCAGGCTAAATATGATAATATGTCAAGGTGACAGACACACGACACACGACACACGACTCAGGGCAGAACCTGGAACAAACATAACTTATCATGATATGAAAAGAAAGTATTCTCATTTTACAATTATCTTTCTCACTGTATTTGTAACCGCCTGTAACAATCCTTCAGATAGTCCGGACACCTCTCTGAAACTTTGGTACAAACAGCCTGCTAAAGCATGGGAGGAAGCCCTGCCGGTTGGCAATGGCCGACTGGGAGCTATGGTTTTTGGCGATCCTGTAAATGAACGGCTTCAGTTGAATGAAGAGAGTATCTGGGCCGGAAGCAGGATTAACAACAATAACCCTGAGGCACTTAAGAATCTCCCGGAACTTCAGAAGGCTCTGTTTGAAAACCAGTACGGCAAAGCAGTTAAAATTGCCGAAAAAAAACTGCTTGGAACTCCTCCAAGAATAAGGTCGTATCAACCCCTTGGTGATCTTCTTATAAGTTACAAATGGGCAGGAACACCCGGTAATTACAGAAGGGAACTTGATCTTGAAACCGGTATTGCAAAAACTTTTTTTACGGCAGACGGAAAAAGTTATACCCAGGAGGTTTTTGTATCAGCTCCCGATAATATTCTTGTTGTTCAGATAAAATCTACTGATCAGGGATTCATAAACGCTTCCTTTACTCTTTCAAGGGAACAGGATGCTGTTGTTAAGACAGTTGACGGGAATTCACTTGTACTGACAGGGCAGATTATTGATAAGGATGATCCATTGTCAGGTCCCGGAGGTGAACATATGAAATTTGCAGGAGAATTGAGGCTTACTGCAACAAATGGCCTGGTGGAGGCCGGAGATGGGGTTCTTGAGGTTAAGGGCGCAGAAGAAGTTATTGTGTGTTTAACTTCGGCCACAGATTATAATATAAACCTTCTTGATGTCGACAGATCAATCAATCCGGAAACTGTCTGCAAAACCATCCTTGATAACTCTGCCGGTAAACCGGTAGATGAGATCAGAAAAAGGCATATTGAGGAACACTCCGGTATGTTTAACAGGGTAAGCCTTTCACTGGGTGCTGATACATTATCTGCAATCCCAACCGATGAACGGTTGGCTGCAGTAAAAAACGGAGGGACAGATAATGGACTTATAACACTTTATTTCCAGTATGGAAGATATCTTCTGATGGGATCTTCCCGGGCTCCTGCCATTCTGCCTGCCAACCTGCAGGGCATCTGGAACAAGGATATGAATGCGGCCTGGAATTCCGATTTCCATACAAACATTAACCTTCAGATGAACTACTGGCCTGCTGAGGTTGGTAATCTCACCGAAACTACTGAACCACTGACTTCCTTTATGGAAAAACTTGTCGTTCCGGGTACAGTAACTGCAAGGGATATGTATGGTACCGGCGGCTGGACATTCCATCATCTCACGGATCCTTTTGGAAGGACAGGAGTTGCTGATGGTGTCTGGGGAATAACACCTCTGAATGGTCCCTGGATGACATTCCTGCTTTATGAACATTTTCTTTTTACACAGGATACTTCATACCTTAAGGATCGTGCTTATCCCTTGATGAAAGGTGCTGCTGAATTTGTTCTTGGATTCCTGGTTGAATCACCTGAAGGATATCTGGGTACAAATCCCTCACACTCACCGGAGAATAATTTCAGGGATAGCAAAACCGGAGAAGTTTCAGCTCTTACCTATGCCGCAACCATTGATATTGAAATTATCAATGCTCTTTTTGATTATTGCACCGAAGCTTCTGAAATCCTGGGTACTGATAAGGAGTTCGCAGACAGACTGAAAGAAGCACAGAAAAGATTACCTCCTGTAAAAGTAAACTCAAAAGGGGTGATACAGGAGTGGATTTACGACTATGATGAACCTGAGCCCGGACACCGGCATATGTCTCATCTTCTGGGTCTTTATCCCCTTTCACAGTTTACACCTGAAAAACCTGAGCTGTTCAGGGCTGCCGAGGCAACCATTGAACGGAGATTATCATTCGGAGG
This sequence comes from uncultured Bacteroidota bacterium, assembly GCA_937864815.1. GTDB lineage: Bacteria > Bacteroidota > Bacteroidia > Bacteroidales > VadinHA17 > LD21. Next base: position 23,798 of record CALMJY010000171.1, on the reverse strand, counting down.
CGGTCAGACAGGCTGGAGCAAAGCCTGGATGATCAGCTTTTTTGCAAGACTGCAAAAAGGTGATAAAGCTTACGAAAATGTAATGGACCTGCTAAAAAAATGCACTCTTCCGAATCTTTTTGATACTCACCCGCCCTTTCAGATTGATGGTAATTTCGGAGGAACTGCTGGTATCGCTGAAATGCTTCTTCAATCGCATAATGGGGTCATAAGACTCCTTCCTGCGTTACCATCAGCATGGATCAGCGGAGAGGTTAAAGGTTTGCGTGCCAGGGGAGGATTTGAGATTGATATGAAGTGGAATAATAGTAAGCTTGAATCGGCAAAGATATCTTCTGAAAAAGGAGGTAAAGGTGAGATTGATTATAATGGTAATAATCAGATGATTAATGTTGCTCCGAGGGAAAGTATTGAATTGAAATTTTAACCCCCCCATGGTAGCTTAGTGATATGATGGATTTCAAGTCCCCCCTGGGGGATTTAGGGGTGAAAAGCGAAAAGATCATGAATATACTTAGGAATTATTGCAAAATAGCATGTCTGTTAATAGTTGTTTTCTCATGTTCCGCAGAGCGAAAAGAAGACAGGGAACTGGCAAAAAAGATACTTTCTGACAATACACTTGACACTGTTTATGTCAGGGCAGCAGAACTGCTCAAGAAAGGATTTACTGCAGGCGATGGATATCCCCAGGTCTGGATCCGCGATCTGAATACGTTTATCGAGACAGCCTGCGATGTTTACGATCCATCGGTTATCAGGGAAAAACTTCTCGTCTTCTTTACAATGCAGCAACCCGACAGCCAGATAGTTGATGGATATGTTCTGAAAGGTCATGTGAGCTGGTATGATCCGAATATTTATACCTCGATTAATGACACTGTTCACGTAGGTTTTAAAAACACTGTTGAAACTGACCAGGAAACCTCACTTATCCAGGCAATCGGAAAATACATTAATAAGACCGGTGACAGATCAATACTAAATGAAAGGATAGCAGGCTATACCGTGATGGAAAGATTGTCAATGGCGATTGGATTCCTCATGAAACACAGGTATTCGGAAAGATATGGATTGCTGACAGGGGCAACAACACAGGACTGGGGTGATTGCCAGGTGGAAGGAGGCACTGTTGTTGATATAGATGAGAAATCCCACTGGGCTATCGATATTTATGATAATGCCATGTTTGTTATTTCACTGGGTTATATGATTGATTTTGAAGACAATCCTGCTGATAAAAGCAAATGGGCAGAATTAAGGGAGAAAGTAAAACAGAACATCAGGGAATACCTGTGGGATGAAAACAACAGCAAGTTCATACCTCATATCTATCTGAATGGTTCACCGTTCCCTGCAGACTTTAATGAAAATGCAATCCACTTCCATGGAGGAACTGCAATCGCCATCGAAGCAGGAATTCTTACAAATGAAGAAATTCTAACTGTCTACAGGCAGATGCTTGAAAATGTCAGACTTTCAGGTGCTCCGACAATCGGGCTTACGCTTTATCCGCCATATCCTGACGGGATTATTGAAGGCTCAACCACATGCAAGCCTTATATGTATCAGAACGGTGGTGACTGGACATGGTTTGGAGGCCGCATGGTTCAGCAGCTTATTGAAAATGGATTTGAGAAAGAGGCTTATGAAGCCATCAGACCAATGCTCGACAGGGTAATTGCCAATGGCAAATTCCATGAATGGTACGGAATTGATGGAATACCAAACGGATCGGGTGATTTCAGGGGTGAAGCAGGTGTGCTGGCAAAGGCGGTAATTATGCTTCGAAACTGGGCTGAAAATATTTAATCCATTATTTCTTATTTTTGTTACAATATTGAGGGATCAAATGAATATTACAATAATCGGTACTGCATATCCCTACAGGGGAGGACTTGCTGCTTACAATGAGAGGCTTGCAAGGGAGTTTGTTGCCGAAGGACAAAATGTAACAATTGTTACATTTTCTATTCAGTATCCATCATTTCTGTTCCCGGGAAAATCACAGTATCTCGACGGACCACCTCCGGAAGGATTAAAAATCATCAGATCAGTTAATTCCATAAATCCATTAAACTGGATCAGAACAGGACTGAAGATAAGAAAACAAAGTCCTGATATCCTGATTTTTAAATACTGGCTCCCCTTTATGGCTCCATGTTTCGGGACAATAGCAAGACTTGTTAAGGGCAACGGGCATACTAAGGTGATCACAATATTCGACAACGTTATCCCTCATGAAAAAAGGCCGGGTGACAGGTTACTTACAAAATACTACTGCAGGTCAGTTGATGGAGCTATAGCGATGTCTGCCTCGGTTCTGAATGATCTTCAGGAATTCAGAAGTGATATTCCTGTAAAGCTGAATCCGCATCCGCTTTTCGATAATTTCGGTCCTCTCATCGACAGGGATAAGGCTATGGGACTGCTGGGCCTTGATCCCTCATTTTCCTATATCCTGTTTTTCGGATTTATCAGGAAATACAAAGGCCTTGATCTGTTACTGGAAGCTTTCGCAAGGAAGGAACTTCGTGAACGGAAAATCAGGCTGTTGATTGCAGGTGAATTCTATGAGGATGATGCCCCTTACAGAGACCTTATAGACAAACTAAACCTTGAAAAACATTTAATATTCTTCGACAGGTTTATAAATGATGTTGAAGTTGCTGCCTTTTTCAGCGCTGCTGATCTTATTGTCCAGCCTTATCGCAATGCTACACAAAGCGGGGTGACTCAGATTGCCTATCATTTTGGCAAACCAATGCTTGTTACCGATGTGGGAGGGCTCAGAGAAATAGTTCCTGACCGCAAATGCGGCTATGTTGTTAATCCTGATCCTGAGTCTATTTTTGAGGCTGTTTCAGACTATTATGTCAATGACAGGAGAGAGGAGTTTATGCGTAATGTCTTGGCCGAACGTGTAAAATATTCCTGGTCGGAGATGACTTCCTCAGTAACAGAGGTTTATAATAAATGCAGAAATCATGATAATAAGAAGTAAAGCTCCCCTGCGACTTGGACTTGCGGGTGGAGGCACAGATGTCTCACCATACTCTGAACTTTTCGGAGGGGCTGTACTTAACGCAACTATAGACCAGTATGCTTACTGCACCATCGAGGAAACCAGAAATAATTCAATTGTTTTACAGGCAAATGATCTGGATCAGAAGGTCAGGTACAAATCCATGCCGGAGCTGCCTTTTGATGGTCACCTCGACCTTCACAAAGGAGTTTACAACAGAATTGTAAGACAATTCAGGATCAAAAAGCAACTGTCATTCAGGCTTGTCACTTCATGTGATGTACCGCCGGGTAGCGGGCTGGGTACATCCTCCACTATGGTGGTTGCAATTTTAAAGGCATTTACTGAATGGCTTGATCTTCCGCTGGGAGATTACGACACTGCCCGGCTGGCTTATGAAATCGAAAGAGTTGATCTTGGGCTCAGTGGCGGTAAGCAGGATCAGTATGCTGCTACATTTGGTGGATTCAATTTTATAGAATTTCATGATAATGACAGGGTTATTGTTAATCCTCTCAGAATAAAAAGATGGATGATCGATGAACTTGAAGTATCCATGGTGCTGTTTTATACAGGTGCTTCCAGATCTTCCGATAAGATCATAAGGGAACAGCAAAAGAATACGCTTGAGGGTAAAAAAGTGCACGTCGAGGCTACTCATAACATAAAAAAGAACTCCTTTGTAATGAAAGATCTTCTTCTCAAAGGTGATATTTTACAATTCTGCAAAGCTCTTGGCCAAGACTGGGAGAACAAGAAAAATATGGCCTCTTCAATTACTACAAAGAATATTGATAGGATATATGATGCTGCAATTAAAGCAGGCGCTTACGGGGGTAAAGTATCAGGAGCCGGCGGCGGAGGCTTCATGATTTTTACAGTTGATCCGGTTAAAAAACTGAACCTTATTAATGCCTTGAATCAGTTCAGCGGAAAAGTACTGAATTTTCATTTCAGCGATAATGGCTGCCAGAGCTGGAAAATTGATAATATCGAATAAATTCCCTGTTTAACCACAATGGAAGCAATAGTACTGGCAGGAGGAATGGGAACCCGGCTGCGTTATGCAGTGTCGGACGTGCCAAAACCCATGGCACCGGTTAACGGAAAGCCATTCCTCTTTCATGTACTTAACTGGCTGAAGGATTTCCCTGTTGAAAAGATTATTATGTCAACTGGTTATAAATCTGAGGCTATTGTGGAATACTTTGGAAAATCGTTCTGCGGTATCAGCATTGAATATGTGGTTGAAGAGGCTCCTCTGGGTACCGGAGGCGCAATAAAGTACGCAATGAAGAACTGTTCGGGCGATAATATTCTCGTAATAAATGGAGATACCTGGTTCCCGGTCCGGATTGACAGATTTCATCGGTTTCACATGGAAATTAACAGTAAGTTTTCAATTGCGCTTAAGCCAATGAAAGATTTCTCACGATATGGAAGCGTTGAGTGCAGGGGAGATGAAATACTGAAATTCAATGAAAAGAAGTTCTGTTCCGATGGACTAATAAATGGTGGTATTTATTTAATTAACAGGAAGTTTTTCAACTCACTGAACCTGTCTGAAGTGTTTTCGGTTGAAAAGGAAGTCCTTGAGAAGTATGCAGGTTCGGGTATTATAAGGTGTATGGTATCCGATAAACCTTTTATCGATATTGGCATTCCCGAAGACTACAAAAGGGCAGGGGATATTCTTAAAACGGCCCATTGATATTTTTATGAAAAAAGCTCTTTTCATCGATCGCGACGGGGTTGTCAATGTGGATAAGGTACATGTACATACCATTGATCAGTTCGAATTCACCCCCGGCATTTTTGATCTTTGCAGGAAATATCTTGAGGCTGAATATCTGATTATTATAATTACCAACCAGGCAGGCATTGCAAAAGGTTATTATAATGAAAATGATTTCAGGGTACTTATGGATTGGGTGATCAGGGAGTTTGAGATAAAGGGGATTAAAATTGATAATGTGTATCATTGTCCTCATCATCCTGAATTTACAGGCCCATGCACTTGCAGAAAACCTGAACCCGGGATGATTATCCGGGCAATTGGAGATTTTGACCTGCAAATTGAAGAATGTGTCCTGATCGGTGATAAGCAAAGTGATCTTGAAGCAGGCAGACGGGCAGGGATTCCTCCCAGAAACATGTTGCTTCTGAAAGGATCTCCTGCAGAGAGTCTGGAATGCCTGCCGGGATTATAAGGTCAAAAATTTACTTTATCCCTTATCAGATAGTTATTCCTCTCAGACGAATTTCTGTTTATAAGCTCGCCAAGGAATCCTGTAAGGAAAAGCAATGATCCTATAATCATCACTGTAAGTGCAATAAAGAAATAGGGACTATCGGTTACCAGCGGTGCCCGAAGTCCCTGGTTGATAAAAATCAGTTTTCTTACTCCCAGGTAGCCAGCCATGACAAATCCAATGAAAAACATGAGTGTACCTAGAAACCCGAACAGGTGCATCGGATTCTTCCCGAAACGGGTAATAAATCCAATTGTAAGCAGGTCGAGATAGCCTTTTATGAATCTGTCGAGACCGTATTTGGTAACACCGTACTTTCTGGCCTGATGCTGAACTACCTTTTCGCCGATCTTTTTAAATCCTGCTTCTTTTGCAAGCATGGGAATATACCTGTGCATTTCCCCGAATACTTCAATGCTCTTAACAACCTCATTTCTGTAGGCCTTTAGTCCGCAGTTGAAGTCATGTAGTTTGATTCCTGAAGCCCACCTTGCCGTCCGGTTGTAAAACCTGCTGGTGATTTTTTTGATAAAAGGATCGTACCTCTTCTTCTTCCAGCCGGATACTATGTCAAAGTCCTCATTTCTAATCATGCTTACCAGTCCGGGGATCTCCTCAGGGCTATCCTGAAGGTCGGAGTCCATTGTAATTATAATATCTCCTGAAGCAATACTGAACCCGGTGTGTAGAGCTGCTGCTTTGCCATAGTTCCGTCTGAACCTGTAACCTTTTACAGATCCATTACTTGCTGCCAATGCTTCTATCTTCTGCCATGTAGAATCGTTACTGCCATCATCTATGAATATAATCTCATAACTGAATTTATTTGAAGAGCAAACCTTATGTATCCATTCAGCAAGTTCCTGAACAGATTCCTCTTCATTAAATGCAGGAATGACGACAGAAAGATCCATATTTAAATCTATTGCTGGGATGGAGGTGTGTCAATCAGCGGATTACCTTCCTTTTTGATGAATATACTGATTATCAATGATAATATAGTACCCCAGAACATACTTCCCAGAATACTGAAAGGAGCCAAAATTTCTGGTTTCATAATCTTTCTCTGGATAGCCATTCCGGCATCAACAGCCTCCTGTGGTGCACCCTTTTCGAGCATTTTCTCTTCAACGAATGCAAGCTGTTTTTCTGTAAGCCCGGAATCAATTACTGTATACAGGATATAGATGAAAATAGCACCTATTATTGCACTGTAGAGAGTTATAATAACACCGGCTCCGACTGACTGTCCATAAGTTATCTGACCGTGCATGAAATTATCTCTGTATGATTTCATAAGGAAAAACATCAGGCCAATCTGAACAACGATAAAAACATACTGCTGAACCTGATTGAAGGTAAGATCGAGGAAATACATAATAAGAGTGTATACAACTCCCACGAGCCCAAGAATTAGACCATTAGTTAAGTTGGCTTTCCAAACACTGACTTTTTCTTCCATGACTTTTTGATTTTATTTTTCTGAAATGTTATTGGTTAAACAAATATAGTGTAAAAAACATAAATACGAGGTGCCGGGTTAAAATGGGGCAATAATTTTGCAGGATGTTTTATTTGTTGTACTTTTGCAGAGGGTAAGTCTTATACGACCAGCTCCTGCTGAACTCCCCCAGGATCGGAAGGTAGCAAGGGTAGGCAGTTGTAGCGGTGCGATATGAGGAGCTTACCCTTTTTTTAATACCTATGCTCATAAAGGTCTATAACGAAAATCCCAATCATAAACAGATAAGGAGAGTGGTGGACTTGCTCGAACAGGATGCCATCATTATATATCCTACCGATACCGTTTATGCCATGGGTTGTGATATTAAAGCTACAAAGACCATTGACAGGATTGCAACATTCAAAGGATTGAACCCCAAAAATCCTGACCTGTCACTTATCTTTCATGATATGAGTCAGTTATCTGAATATACCATTATAAGGAACAATAATATTTTCAAGCTGCTTAAAAGAAATCTTCCCGGTCCGTTCACCTTTATTGTACCTGCAAACAATCAGATTCCCAGGATGTTCAAGAATAAAAAGAAAACTGTTGGTATAAGGATACCGGATAATAACATCGTTATGGAAATTGTAAGGGAGCTGGGACGTCCTATCATTACCACCTCCATACACGATCCGGATGAATTGATTGAATATACTACAGATCCGGAACTGATTTATGAGAAATACCGTGATTTTGCCGATGCTGTTATCGACGGGGGATATGGCCACAATGAACCGTCAACTATTGTCGACTGCACAGGTGATGAGATTGAAATAGTCCGCCAGGGACTTGGAATACTGGAGTTTTGAAGAAAGAATCAGGTTCTGTAGAAACTTTTGCTGAAGAGAATTATAAAAGTCAGCAATTCAAGCCTGCCAATAAGCATTAATCCTGAAAGGAAGAATTTACCTGCCACCGGAACCTCTGAATAATTTGAGAAAGGACCAAACTCACTGAGTGAGGGTCCAATATTTGCAAGCATTGATGCGGCTGTGCTGAATGAAGTTACTATATCGTACCCCATGAGGGAAATTATAAAAGCGCTGGCACATACCACAATAAAATAGAGTGTAATAAATACCAGCAGATAATAGATATTATTCTGACCTACATTATGACCGTCGAGACGAACCGGTATTAAGGCATTCGGATGAATAACCCTGTGAAGCTCCTTCCTGTAGTTTTTAGTTATTAGCAGTAGTCTCAGAATCTTAATACCTCCGCTTGTTGAACCTGAGGTGCCTCCCGTAAACATAAGTATGAAGAGAATCATTATCATTATTTGTCCCCACTGACTGAAGTCTCCGGTGTAATAGCCTGTTGTGGAAATTACCGAAACTATATGAAACGCACTGTCCGAAAATGCTTTTCCCGGCAGGAATCCCTGATGGATAATGAGGACAACAGAACTGATCAGAATAAAAATGACTGTAAGAAAAACATAAAATCCCAGTTCATTATTTACTGCAACCTTCCTGAAATTTCCCTTAAGGACGAAATATAAAATTGGCAGGTTGATACCTGCAATAAACATGAAGAGGGTTAATATTATTTTAACTCCTGGAGTTGCAAATGCAGCTATTCCGGAACTGTTTGTCGAGAATCCTCCTGTTGAAAGTGTGGATAATGAATGACACACTGAATCAAAAAGCGGCATTCCAGCAAGAGTAAGCAATCCTGCCTGAATTACTGTCAGTAAAAAGTATATTGAAACGAGCCGTTTTGCAGATTCAATAAACCTTGGCTGAATCTTATCTGCCTGATGACCTGAAAACTCAGTAGCAGATAACTGGATATTTACAGACCTGATTATTGGGAAGATGGAAAGGGATATGAAGATGATTCCAATTCCGCCAATCCATTGAGTGAGGCTTCGCCAAAGCAATATCCCCTGTGGAAGCGAGCCGGGATCGCTTAGAATTGTTGCACCTGTAGTTGTGAATCCTGACATCGATTCAAAAAAAGCATCTGCAAAATTGTCTATTGCTCCGCTGAACAGAAATGGTAATGATCCGAAAAGACTGAATAGTATCCATGTTGCTGATACTATAATGTAACCCTCACGGTTGCCATAAATCTTTTCATCAGGTTTCAGAGGGTTAAATGCAATAATACCTGTTACTATTGTGATAATGGCAGAATACAGAAACGCTGATGCCTTATCATCTTCCAGGATCACTGATATACCTGAAGATATTAACATCAGGATACCTTCAATTATCAAGACCAGACTTAGTATTCTGGCAATTATCCTGAAATTGACCATATAATTCAGGTGAAGAATTTATTCAGCTTCTCATATGCAGTAGGAAGTGTGAATACCACTACCTTATCATTTGCATGGATAATGGTATCACCGGTTGCTATAAACGGAACCCCGTCTCTCAACCCTCCTCCTATAATCGCATCCTTTGGGAAATCGATGCTTCGGAGTGTCCCTTTTGTTATTTTTGAGTTTTCAGAAACAATAATTTCAAGAACTTCAGCATCAGTCCCTGTCATATATTTTACCTGTGTAATTATCGGGCTTACAGTATGACGGAAAATCCTGCTGGCTGCTGAGATTTTTTTGTTAATGATGGTATCTATTCCAGATTTTTCAGCAAGACTTATATATTCGATGTTTTCAACTTCTGCGAAGGTCTTTTTTACACCATATTTTTTTGCCAGAAGACAAGAAAGGATGTTTGTTTCAGAATTACCTGTAACAGCCACAAAAGCATCCATCTTTGTTATTCCTTCCTGCTCAAGTACTTCTACATTTCGTCCGTCTCCATTGATAATAAGAGTGTTGTCAAGAATATCAGACAGTGCCTCACATTTCCTTGTGTCAATATCAATAAGTTTTACTTCACTCGATTTCTGCATGTGCAGGGCAATATGTTTTCCTATCCTGCTGCCTCCGAGTATCATAATATTCTTTGCCTCGAAATTTTTCTTCCCCGAGGTCTTCATCATCTCCTCCATTCCTTCATGGGTCGAAATCACATAAACAGTATCTGCCAGCTGGAAGTGTTCATTTCCTCTGGGAATAATAGTTTTTCCTTCACGTTTTATGGCAACTGCCCTGTATTTGTCAGTCCTGTTTGTGGAGACGATTTCCTGGAGACTTTTATTTATTATAGGTGCATTTTCCTCAAGCTTCTGTACATACATAGCAAGTTTCCCGTTGCAAAATTCCATAAAATCAGATGCTCCGGTTTCATGGAGAAGTCCCAGCACTTCCCTGGCTGCAATAAGCTCAGGATATATAAGCGAGTCAATCCCTATGGATTTAAAAAAGTCAAGTGTGGATGACTCAAAAAAATCAAGATTGTCGATCCTTGCAATAGTCTTTATTGCACCGAATCTTTTTGCCATTATGGCCGAGATTATGTTTGTATCCTCTGAATGGGTAACAGCTATAAAAAGATCGGTCTTTTTAACAAGTGTGTCCCTTAGCAGCCTTACTGAAGTAGCCGAACCTTCGTGAGTCAGTATGTCGAGAGAGGAATCGATGGGCTTTAACCTGACCTCCTCCGGATCGATCACTACAATTTCATGGTTTTCATTAGCGAGCATCTTTGCCAGATGCGTTCCAACTTCACCAGCTCCTGCAATAACTATTCTCATTATTAATCAATAATTGAAAAAAACATACAAAATTACTACTAAATTGATTAATAATCACGTTTCCAATCGTTTTATTTATGCATCAGTCCTGATAAATATGCTCCTGATTTTCTTACATAATGCACCGGTTGTCTTAATTGTGCCGTAATTGAAGAAGGTAATCTGAAACCTGAACTTACTTCAGAAGAGGCAATTATCATTTCCGGTATTTTTCCCGATGCTGAAAGATCTTTTATTAAGGGTCTTTTACCTGATAATATAATAATTTCAGGCTGTGTGGTTGAAAAAACATCCGCATCAATATTTTCAGCTATAAGGATTTTTTTGTTACCGGCTTTCAGGCAAACAGGATCCTGAAAATGTTGCGTTTTTTTGATTTTGATGCCCAAAGTTGAACAATGACGTATAACCTCGGAAGGTATTTCATTCACTGAAGAGTATAGATACATAGATCTGCCCGATCTTATACCGGTAATGGTTGAACCGGGGACATTATACACAATCAGTTCGTTTGATCTCCCTGTTTTTATCAATTTGTTCACTGAAAAAGCTGTATAAATCAGAATCAGAAAGAGAAGCAGATTTACAGGCTTTATTTCCTTTCTTATAATCACGGTTATTATACATGCAATTATTGCTGTCATTATAACGAATTCAGAAATGGTCATTCCTATATGATCAATTGTAGAGCCAGGCAGACTGGCAGCTTTTTCAGTAAGGTACTCAGTAAGGACCGTCAGATAATTAAGGATCTGCGCAAAAAATTCTGAAAGAAAGACAACAGGATATAAAAGCGGGATCAGACTTCCTGTGATAATAACCAATGAAGACAGAGGAACAATAATAAGATTGGTAACGAGAAAGTATACAGGAAACCTGTTAAACAACATTACTGACAGCGACATTGTTCCAGCCTGTGCTGCAATGGTAACAACTGCTGATTGCCAGATTTTGTCTGCAATAAAATTCTTAAAATTAAGTTTGGACCAGAGTTCCCTGTAAAACGCGATAATAAAAATGACAGCCGAGTAGGAGAGGAGGAATCCTGCATCAAAAAGTACAGATGGTCTGATAATTATAAGAACAAAGGCCGAGGCCATCACAGAATTCATTGAATTGGCAGGTCTTTTTAAAAGATTACCTGCCTGGATAAACGAAAACATAAGGGTTGCCCTCATTACAGAGGGTGTCAATCCGGTTACAAATGCAAATGACCACAGTATCAGAAGTGCAACAATAATCCTTAATATATTGAACCTTCCTTTCAGGAAAAAGAGCAGATTAAAGACAAACATGCTTAAAACAACTGCATGAAGGCCTGATACTGCCATTATATGCATTATACCAGCCTTAACGAATATCTCTTTCTGATCCTGTTCAAGTAAACCCTTTTCTCCGACAGTCATGGCAGCAATAAGCGCAAGGTTGCGTCCCGTGATGCCCCTGTTTCTGTACATATCAATTATTCTCTCCCTGATGATCAGTGCCTTATGTCTGAAATCCCGCTTATCAGGAACTTTGTGAACCTTTATATCCTCTTTACCGGCAAATGCCATGTATCGTATCCCCTGGTTCTCCATATAGAATCTGTAATCAAACTCACACGGATTACCCCTGTTGATTATTTCTGTTGGAATGCAGCTTATTTTCAGTATATCACCGGGGAGTAATACATTAATTGAAGTATCTTTTTTAAAATATACCATTATGCTTCCGCTTACAGAAACACTTTCCCCTTTCTTTATAATCGAATTGAATTTTAGTCTTGTCCTGAAGCTGTTTTCCCTGTTCTCAGGGAAATCCGAAACAGTACATATAAAATCTGTTTTTTCAGGTTTCAGAACTGACAGGCTTTTCTTTTCTGATTTGTATAGCAGAAATCCTGTGACAACTAAAGCCAGGAAGAATGATATTCCAAAAAAGCTGTTAGTCAATGATTTATCAAAAGGAACAGAAATTAATAAGAAAGCGAAACAGAAGGTACAAATGAAAATGATCACCTGATTATCAGGATCAAGATAAAAACCTGATATTACTCCGGCATATAAAGGTATAATAATCCGGAGGAAAGGAATTTCCTTGTATAGCACGGTCAGATGCTGTTGAGACCATACTAAGATAAGAAAAAGAAAATGAAAATCTTAATGTAATGGAAATTATGCCTTAACCTTCTGACCGGGAAGGATTGTTTTATATTCTGCCTCAAAAATACCTTTCCCGATTGCAGTCAGTTTTCCCTTTAGAAGCCTTTTCCTGAGTGCGCTTACCCTGTCGGTAAACATTATTCCGTCAAGATGGTCATACTCATGGAGAACAACCCTGGCTTTGTAACCTTCATATGTCTCCTCATGGAATTCCCAGTTCTCATCGTAGTATTCAATCTTTATTTTTGATTCACGATTGACTTCTTCCCGGAGATTAGGAATACTGAGACATCCTTCAGTCATTGGAACAAGTTCTCCCGATTTTTCAGTGATATGTGCATTAATGAATACTTTTTTGAAACCGCTCATTGACGGATCATCCTCTGCAGCAGGAGTTCCGTCAATTACGAAAATCCTTACCGACTTTCCTATCTGCGGAGCTGCCAGTCCTATACCATCTGCATAATACATTGTTTCGAACAGATCATTAATCAGCTGGTTGAGACCGGGATAATCCCTCTCAATATCTTCGGCTACTTTCCTTAATACCGGATGACCGTATACAACTACCGGATAAATCATATTTTAAAATCACTTTTCCTCTTTGACCTTGAATCAAGCCAGGACTGCAGGATGATTGAAGCGCTTATCCTGTCGATCATCGATTTGTCCTGCCTGTTTCCCTTTTTTACACCTCCGTCTATCATACTTCTCAGTGCCATTTGTGACGTAAATCTTTCATCAACGCAATGAATTGTGATTTCCGGATATTTCTTTTTCAATTTTTGAATGAATGGATCTATATATTTAACAGATTCACTGGGCTGGTTGTTCAATTGACGTGGGTATCCTAATACAAAAGCGTCTATTTTCTCTGTCCTTAGATAATCATCAATGTACTTATCGAATTCTGATGTTCCGATTGTAATCAGCGGTGAAGCAAACATCTGCAGTGGATCAGTAACAGCGAGCCCGATCCTTTTATTGCCATAGTCTATTCCTAAAATCCTTCCCATTCTTATTTTTTATAGGGACTGTATCAAAAGATCGATTTTACCCCCAAACCCCCCAAGGGGGGCTTTTAAATTCGCTGATTTTCAATAAGTCCCCCCTGGGGGATTTAGGGGTGGATATAGAAAAAGGGGCTTTAGAAATAGCCCCTTAGTTATCATTGGATTATCTTAAACTGTCTTAGTGAAATCCATAGCGGCAAGTCGCTGATAAGCCTTGTATCTCCACCTGGCATTCTCTTCAGCGGCTTTGAATAATACTTCAGCTTCTTTCGGGAATGCTTTAATGAGTGATGTATAACGAACTTCGGTATTGAGGAAATCCTGGAATTTGCTCCAGTCTGGTTCTTTTGAATCAAGCTGGAAAGGATTTTTTCCTTCTGCCTCAAGAAGAGGATTATACCTGTACATCTGCCAGTAACCTGCTTCAACAGCCAGTTTTGTCTGAGCCTGTGTTCTTCCCATTCCATCCCTGAGACCATGGTTGATACATGGAGAGTAGGCAATTATTAGTGAAGGGCCGGGATAAGCTTCCGCTTCTTTTAATGCCTTGAAGAACTGGGAGTTGTTTGCACCCATAGCAACCTGTGCTACATATACATAACCATAACTCATTGCCATCTGGCCAAGATCCTTCTTGCGGATCTTCTTTCCTGATGCGGCAAATTTTGCCACAGCACCTGCAGGAGTTGATTTTGAAGCCTGTCCACCGGTATTTGAGTATACTTCTGTATCAAGAACAAGAATGTTTATATCTTCTCCTGATGCTATTACATGATCGAGACCTCCGTAGCCTATGTCATAGGCCCAGCCGTCGCCGCCAATAACCCAGTGAGATTTTTTGACAAGATACTGTTCAAGACTAAGGATCTCTTTTGCAACTGCTGAACTGTCCTTTTTGCATGCTTCAGCAACTTTTGCAGATGCAGCCCTTGAGGCCTCTGCATTATCTTTAACCTTAAGCCATTCCTCGAATGCCGCTTTTGTTTCCCCTGTGACTATTTCTTTGGTTAATGCTTCTTTCATCATGCCTGCAATCCTTGTTCTCTGTGCATCTGTTCCAAGCATCTGGCCATAACCATATTCAGCATTGTCCTCGAAGAGTGAATTAGCCCATGCAGGACCTTTCCCCAATTTATTGGCAACGTAAGGGGTTGCTGGAGCTGATCCTCCGTATATTGATGAACAACCTGTTGCATTTGCAATAATCATGCGGTCGCCATAGAGCTGTGTTATCGTTTTGATGTATGGTGTTTCACCACAGCCTGCACAAGCTCCGGAGAATTCAAACAGAGGCTGTGAAAACTGACTGTTTTTAACATTGACAAACTTGTCAACAACGGTATCCTTGTAACCTACCTTATCGTGCATGTAGTTCCACCTTTCAACTTCACCGAGCTGTGTCTCAAGCGGTTTCATTATAAGAGCCTTGTTCTTTGAGGGGCATACATCAGCACAGTTGCTGCAGCCGGTACAGTCGAGGGGACTTACCTGGATCTTGAATTTGTATGCTTTCAGAGCTCCCGGTATACCCTGTATTGTCTGGGTTCCCTCAGGTGCTTTTGCAAGTTCTTCCTCGGTAAGAAGGAATGGACGTATTACAGCGTGAGGGCATACATATGCGCACTGGTTGCACTGAATACACTCGTTCGGCTGCCATTCGGGAACGTTGACCGCGATACCGCGTTTTTCATACTGGGATGTACCGGCAGGGAAGGTGCCGTCTTCTCTTCCCCTGAATGCACTAACTGGAAGTTCATCTCCTTTAAGAAAGTTTATTGGTTCCATAACCTCACGGATGAATGCAGGAATTTCCCTGTTATCCTCAGCTTTCTTAACTTTTATTGATGACCATTCTGCAGGAATACTGACCTTTGTAACAGCAGATCCTTTGTCAATTGCAGCGTAGTTCATATTGACAACTTCCTCACCTTTCTTTCCATAGGTCTTGTAAACAGCAGTTTTCATCTCTTTCTCTGCCAGTTCATAGGGTATTACGTTCGATACCTTGAAGAATGCAGCCTGCATGATTGTATTTGTTCTTGTTCCTAACCCAAGTTCTTCAGCAATGATTGTTGCATTGATGATATAGAAATTGATCTGGGTATCAGCCATATATTTCTTCATATGGTCTGGCAGACGTTTCTTTGTCTCTTCTGCATCCCATATTGAATTGAGAAGGAAAACGCCATTCTTCTTAAGACCTTTAAGCATGTCATACTTATCAAGGTAAGACGGAACATGGCATGCAACAAAATCTGGTGTATTCACTAGATATGGCGAACGGATAGGCTTGTCACCAAAACGCAGGTGTGAAGTAGTTATACCGCCTGATTTCTTGGAGTCATAAGCGAAATATGCCTGGCAATATTTATCAGTTGTGTCACCGATAATCTTGATTGAATTTTTATTAGCTCCCACAGTACCATCTGATCCGAGGCCATAGAATTTTGCAGAATATGTTCCGGGCAGGGCCACATTGATTTCGGGAAGAATCGGAAGGGATGTAAAGGTAACATCGTCAACAATTCCCACTGTGAATCCGTTCTTTGGCTCTTTCATCTTCAGGTTCTCAAAAACAGAAAGAACATGTGAAGGTGTGGTGTCTTTTGAGCTTAATCCGTAACGTCCACCCACTATAAGTGGTTTCTCAGCCCTGTTGTAGAACATTTCAACCACGTCAAGATAGAGAGGTTCTCCGTTAGCACCGGGCTCTTTTGTTCTGTCAAGTACGGAAATTCTTTTTACGCTCTTTGGCAATACATTAAAGAAATATTTTGCTGAGAAGGGACGGTAAAGATGTACTGTAATAAGTCCAACCTTTTCTCCTTTAGAAATAAGGTAATCAATTACTTCTTTTGTTGTATCGGTGATTGAACCCATTGCAACAATAATATTCTCAGCATCAGGAGCACCATAATATGTGAATGGTTTATATTCTCTTCCTGTAATTTTGCTGATCTCGGCCATGTATGAGTTAACGATATCCGGAATAGGCATGTAGAATGGATTGATAGCCTCTTTTGCCTGGAAGAAGATATCGGGGTTCTGAGCTGTTCCCCTGGTGACAGGGTGATCAGGATTCAGTGCATTGTCGCGGAATCTCTTTATAGCATCAAAATCAGTGAGTTTCATCAGATCAGCCATTTCCATTTCTTCTACTTTCTGTACTTCAGCTGAAGAACGGAAACCGTCAAAGAAATGCAGGAACGGGATTCTTGATTTAATAGCAGAAAGGTGAGCAACACCGGCAAGGTCCATTATCTCCTGGACACTACCACTTGCAAGCATTGCAAATCCTGTCTGGCGGGTGGCATATACATCGCTGTGGTCTCCGAAGATTGAAAGTGAATGTGCAGCAACGGTACGGGCTGAAACATGGAATACTGCCGGCAGGAGTTCACCGGCCATCTTGTACATGTTGGGGATCATAAGGAGCAATCCCTGTGATGCAGTGAATGTTGTGCCCAGAGAGCCGGCCTGGAGAGCACCGTGTAATGAACCTGCAGCTCCTGCTTCCGACTGCATTTCAACAACCCTCAGTACTTCACCAAACATGTTTTTAAGACCATTGGCAGCCCATTCGTCAACGTATTCTGCCATTGTGGATGATGGTGTGATGGGATATATGCAAGCTACTTCGCTAAACATATATGCAACATGGGACGCAGCATGGTTGCCGTCGCATGTTATGAATTTTTTTGTTCTCATTGTATATATATTTGATTTAAGTAAGGTTAAAAAAATAAAGTGCAAATCTAAGAAAAACTATTAATTAACCACCATTCATTGAAACAAGAAACTCTTCGTTCGATTTTGCCTGAAGCAGCCTGTCACGGAGGAACTCCATCGCTTCAACCGAATTCATATCTGCAAGGAAATTACGCAGCACCCATATCTTCTGAAGGATGTTTTTATTGAGAAGCAGGTCTTCCCTTCTTGTGCTGGAAGCCGGGATATCAATTGACGGGAATATCCTTCGGTTAGAGAGCTTGCGGTCGAGCTGAAGTTCCATATTGCCGGTTCCCTTGAATTCCTCAAAGATCACATCATCCATCTTTGATCCTGTTTCCGTAAGTGCTGTGGCCAGAATGGTCAGCGAACCTCCGTTTTCAATATTACGGGCAGCTCCGAAAAACCTTTTTGGCTTGTGAAGTGCATTAGAGTCAACACCGCCCGACAATACCTTTCCGGATGCAGGGGCTGTTGTGTTAAATGCTCTTGCAAGCCTTGTTATAGAGTCGAGGAGGATTACAACATCATGTCCGCATTCAACCAGGCGTTTTGCCTTTTCAAGCACAATATTCGCAACACGGCAATGACGTTCGGCCGGCTCATCAAAAGTTGATGCTATTACTTCAGCCTTAACATTCCTGGCCATGTCAGTTACCTCTTCAGGCCTTTCGTCAATAAGCAGGATCATCAGGTAAACCTCAGGATGATAATGTGCGATTGCATTTGCAATTTCCTGAAGAAGGATTGTCTTACCGGTTTTAGGCTGGGCAACTATCAATCCTCTCTGGCCTTTTCCTAGTGGGGTGAACATGTCAATTATTCTGACTGACAGAGACCCTTCACCAGGCTGGCACAGTGTGAATTTTTCGTTTGGAAAAAGAGGCGTCAGAAAATCAAATGGCACCCTGTCCCTTATGAAATCGGGACTCCTTCCGTTAATTTCATCTACCTTGATAAGAGGGAAATACTTTTCACCCTCCTTGGGAGGACGAATTGATCCTTTAATTGTATCACCTGTTTTAAGTCCGAACAATTTTATCTGTGACTGTGATACATAAATATCGTCGGGTGAGTTGAGGTAGTTATAATCAGGAGAACGGAGAAAACCATAACCATCAGGCATTATTTCAAGTACACCTGTATTATATATTATACCTTCGAAGTCGTATGGTTTTTCTTTCCTTTCTTCTCTTGGGTGAATCACTTCCGCAACAGCTTCCTTTACAGGCGGATCAACAATAATGTCACCATAATAAATATCGGCTGATGGTGTTTTTTCCTCAAATGGTATTTCATTTAGTTCAGAAGGTAATGTTTCGTCAGATAGTTTTTCAGTGACATGTTCCTGATAATTTTTTTCGATTGCCGGTTCAGAATGCCATTCCGGTCTTTCCCTTCTTTGATCCATTGAATGATCTGTGTGCCTTTCTGCCCACATGTCTTCCTTCCTGTCATCATTAGGCGGAACAGAAGGTTTAGGCTGGATTTTTATCTCTTCCCTGTTTTCACTCTTTGGCTCCCTTTCAGGTCTTTCATATGGCCTCTGTTCTGTAATTTTCATACCATCAGGTGAGACAGTCATGACAGATTCAACAGGACGCGATGGTGCCGGTTTATTTGTTCTGGGGCGCTTACCTCTTCTTGTAAGAGCCTCATTTTCATTCTTATAAATGTCAGGGGCGTAGGAAAATCTTTCTTCTTCCACAGGTTCAGCCTTTTTGATATCAGTTGCCTCAATTGCCTGCTGATCAAGTATTTTGTAGATCAGATCCTGCTTTTTTAAAGTCTCTGCCTTTTTGATATTAAGTTGCTTGGCAATATCCCTTAATTCAGGCAGCAGCTTCTTACTTAGCTCAAGAATGTCATACATATATTTAACGATAAATGGAATATACGAAATAGCATAGATTTTATGGAAACACGGGATAAGAAACGCGGATCTACCCGCTGAATTATTAAAGCACAAATTTCACATTCCCGAAAAACCGCTGCAATATTAAAAAAAATAACTAATAAAACTCCTGTTAATTATTGTTAAAAATGCAACGGATTATTACAAACCGATAAAAGATCTGAAATTCAGTAAATGAAATAGCATTGCAAGATAGTAATAATATTTTGAAATCCAAAAATTTTTAGGCTGTCATGTCGGGAGAGCAGTTTTTTTTATTAAAATTGTAAAACTACTTCGGGATTCCTTATAATCTAATTAAGCTGCAGGTGTATGCGTCAGCTGAAGATAACAAAACAGGTTACTAATCGCGACACTCCTTCTCTTGATAAATATCTTCAGGAGATTGGAAGAGTTGAACTGATTTCACCTGAGGATGAGGTTGTCCTTGCAAGAAAGATTAAAGCAGGCGACAATGAAGCCCTGAAAAAACTCGTCAAAGCTAATCTCCGTTTTGTTGTTTCTGTTGCAAAGCAGTATCAGAATCAGGGTATCACCCTTCCCGACCTTATTAATGAAGGAAACCTGGGACTGATGAAAGCTGCACAACGTTTTGATGAAACAAGAGGATTCAAGTTTATTTCATATGCTGTCTGGTGGATCAGGCAAGCCATTCTTCAGGCTCTTGCAGAACAATCGAGAATAGTAAGATTACCGGTTAACAAAATCGGTTCAATTAACCGAATAAACAGGGCATTTGCAAGGCTTGAGCAGACATACGAAAGGGAACCGTCATCCCAGGAGATAGCAGATATCCTTGAGATGATACCCGAAGATGTTAAGGAAGCACTGAAAACAAACGGACGTACTGTAAGCATGGATGCTCCCATCAGCTCAGAGGAAGATAATACCATGTATGACCTGATTCCCAGTAATGATGCCCCAAGTCCTGACAGGAACCTTATTAATGAGTCGCTGGCGTACGAGATTGAGAGAGCTCTTTGTACTCTTTCACCCCGCGAAGCAAAGGTTCTTAAGCTCTATTTCGGTTTAGGGATGAAGCATCCTTATACTCTTGAGGAGATAGGTGAGGAGCTGAGCCTTACACGGGAACGTGTCAGACAGATAAAGGAAAAAGCTATAAAACGGATACAATTCACAACCCGCTGCCGTATACTTAAAACTTACCTGGGTTGAATTCACTTCAAATACAATCACCGATGGATCACCTTGTTTCTCCGTCCCTTCTTGCTGCCGATTTCGGCAACCTGGAGAAAGATATCAGGATGGTAAATAGCAGCCAGGCCGACTGGCTCCATCTCGATATAATGGATGGAGTTTTTGTACCGAATATCTCATTCGGATTTCCTGTTCTGGAATATGTAAGTAAAATATCAGAAAAGCCTCTGGATGTACACCTGATGATTGTAGATCCCGACAGATACCTTAATAGATTCAGAGATACGGGCGCTGCTGTTCTGACTGTTCAGTATGAGGCCTGCATTCATCTTCAGAAAACCGTAACCGAGATTAAAGATCTGGGTATGAAAGCAGGTGTTGCACTTAACCCGCATACTCCGGTTTCCCACCTGAAAAATATTCTTTGCGATCTTGATATGGTGCTCATTATGACTGTTAATCCGGGTTTCGGAGGACAAAAATTCATAATGGAGAGTTATAAAAAAATTGAGGAGTTACGGGAGATGATTGACTCGGGAGGACATGATGTCCTGATTGAGGTCGACGGAGGTATAGATACAGGTAATGCAGCCAAGCTTATTAAATCAGGAGTAAATGTTTTAGTAGCCGGCAATTCTGTATTCAGCTCATCTGATCCTGCCGTTACAATACAAAGACTAAAGAACCTGTCCTGAGATTGAGTCCGCTGCGAATTTCAGAATCTCATCTTTCTGATCGGGGTGAAACCAGTTTATCTCCTTATCTTTTGCCCACCAGGTAAGCTGTCTTTTTGCATATCTGCGGCTATTTCTCTTTATAAGCTCAATAGCCTTATCTTTTGAAATCCTGCCATCGAAAAAATCGAAAAACTCCCTGTATCCCACTGTGTTTAGTGCATTATGGCTCTTAAACCCATAGAGTTCTGCAGCCTCTTTCTCAAGTCCTTCTTCCACCATCCGGTCAACTCTGAGATTAATCCTTTGATAAAGCTCCTCCCTTTCTCTTGAAAGTCCGATTTTAATAATCCTGAAGTCTCTTTCCCTCTTCCCGCTGTGGAGAAATGATGAATATGGCCGGCCTGTAGATTCACAGATCTCAAGTGCACGTATTATTCGTTTGTGATTTTTCAGATCTACCTTATTATAATGCTCAGGATCCATTAGTTTAAGAGCTCTTCTGAGCCCTTCAATACCCGATTCAAGGTACATGGCATTATACCTGATCCTTATTTCCTGTTCAACATCAGGGATATCATCGATGCCATGACATACTGCATCGATATACATCCCCGACCCGCCTGCCATTATCACCACATTCTTTCTCATGAAAAGTTCCGGAAGCAGATTCAGAACATCCCTCTCAAATAAACTTGAGCTGTAGTATGAATCTACAGGCAGGAATCTGATAAAATGATGTTTTATGGTATTTAGCTGAGCATCTGAAGGAACTGCCGTTCCTGTTTTCATTTCCCTGTAAAATTGCCTTGAATCGGCAGAAATAATTTCACAGCCAAAATGATTAGCAAGATCGACGGAAATATCAGTTTTACCGACACCAGTCGGTCCCATCACAACTATGAGATTGTTATTCATTGGAATAAGATCCTGTCCGGACTATTCCTCTTCCTCGGTGATATTGTCAATATTATCGAAATCAGGCAATGTCTCTTCATCATCCCCATTGAGGAACAGGTCATCGACTTCAGCTTCGTCTTCGTCCTCGTCTTCAGCTACAACAATGTTGTTATAAAGTTTACGGGAGGCTCCTCCGAAAATCACCTGTTTTGGGGGTACTCCTTTTGAATTAGTGCATGCAGGCAGTTCACGGCCTTCAACCTCCCTGGATTCCCCTGTATATTCAACAAACAGAGCCCTATCATTGAAGAAATCGAATACATAGAGTAATTTCTGATTCTTGTGGAAGATGATATCTTCCAGAACAGCTGTCTCCATTGTGGAGGAACCAGTGCCCATATCGAACAGTGTGAATTCTTCTTCTTTCTCCCAGTTGTCAGTGGCCATGAAAAACGATGCCATTTGAGACTTGTCAAACTCAAGTTCATCCTGAACCAGGTTATGAAAATCAAGCAAAGTATGTGTGTCGAGGAATTCAAACTCCCTTACAAACGACTCATCCTCATCAGATAACACTACAAATTTGTAAACCATAATTTTTTAGAATTCGATGGGTGCAATATAATATTTTTTATATTACATTATTCCGGCTCAATTTTTTTTTAAAAGAAATTCTATTGTGTCTATCCCGTCTGCATAATCCCATAGTTCAGGTTGCTGTGCCTTCCCAAACGGAACTGCTTCGCAAGCGACAATACACTGTATGTTATCTTTCATTGAATCAATATATTGCATCAGATTGCCGTAATCGGTATAATACTCATAGAAGAGTACTGAAACAGGAGATGAAATTCCTCTTTCCTCTTTAAGCAGAAGATATCCTGAATCGAGAAATTTTTCTTTGTTAACCAGGTAAATCGCCTTGTTGTAATCATAATTATTGGCGTATTTATTGTTGTAAATCACATCCGAAAAAGTATCCCATTTTTTTAGAAGATTTTTAAGATCGTAATCTTCAGGTATAAAGATTTTGGAAACATTTCTGCATCCGAGACCGAAATATGTGAAAATATCCTTACCAAGACCTTCAATTTCCTTATCAGTTTCACTTCCGTTCAGAATTGCAATACTATTCCGGTTTCGTCGAATAATATGAGGGTATTTCGAGAAGTAGTATTCAAAATATCTGGATGTGTTATTGCTTCCGGTTGCAATAACTGCATCAAAGCCTTTCAGGGAACCGTCTGTAAAGCTTATCATATCCCTGAAACGAGGATTGATTGTGCATAATAGATCACTGACCTGAATTATAAGATCTGAATCCTTGGAGCTGGTTTTTGCAGAAAGATGATTGCCGCTTATAAGAACAGATATAAAATCATGGAATCCAACAAGGGGAATATTTCCCGCCATAATAACTCCGGTTATATATGGTTTTCTTTCAGAATTGAGTTCAGGGTACATCTCTGTCCATTTGCTCAGATTTTCAAATGTGAGAGTAGCCCCGACAATTTTAATTGCTTCCTTTACATTGGAAGGGGTGAACCATGCGTTTTTAAACTGCTGGCTGTTTATTGATTCAAAAAGTCTTTCATTACCTCCGGCACCATTATTTTCAATCGTGATCCTTAACCGGGATCCCAGTTCTGTAAAAGTCTCTATTCGTTCCTTAAGATTCATCTGGATATTTTTCAGATGCAAAAGTAAGGAAATCGTATGATTATAAAAGAGGGGGGCTTGACATCAGTTTATAATTCTCCCCCTGGGAATAGCCGTAAAGCTAAGGAAATTATAAACTGAATTGAAGTAGTAATATAAGTTTCCCCTCCTTTTGAAGGAGGGGTGGCCGCAACACAATGTTTATTA
>CALMJY010000170.1 GCA_937864815.1 uncultured Bacteroidota bacterium | reverse complement strand
AAAACCTCGTATATTATTAACAATCAATTGTTTATAACTATTTCACCAAACCCTATTTAACCACAGAGATCACAGGGATAATACACAGAGGACACAGAGTTTTTAAAATTGATTTTCCCTCTGTGCCCTTTGTGTAAACTTTGTGTCCTTTGTGGTTATAAAAAAGAATATGGAATTTTTATTTCATATTTTTCCAGAATTTCTCCTCTGCCATCCTGAATTCCCGGTTTTTCTTTCTTTCATAGAAATAGTATAGCAGGGAAGCTACTATCCCGATAATAATAGTGCCCAGAAGGAGATATTTGAATAATTCCGACATGCCTGAATTTGTGCTTACAGTTAAAGCTTCCTGAGCTGATACCGCTCCCTTGATTTTATGTCCGACCTCAATACCGAACAGATTCTTCATAAAAAATAACGAGAAGAAGGCAAGCAGACCTGAAATGACAGGAGTACTCAGCCATCCGATGGCTATTTCCCCGAGTAGTCTGAAGTTAATATTTCTTGCACCTTTGTAAAGACCTATCCCGATCACACAGCCGACTATAACCTGCGAACTTGAAACAGGTACCATGGGTATCGGCGGAAGACCAATCTTCTGAAAAAATTCTGAAAGTCCGCTGGATGAAAAAACAAATAATACCAGCGACTGTGCCAGAACCACAACCATGGCTCCTTCAGGACTAAGTTCAACAATATTTCCTCCGATGGTTTCCATTACCTTCTTTGAATAGGTAATAATCCCGAGCGCTATTGCTATTCCTCCTGCCAGGAATAACTGCTGGCTGGAAGAAAGTACTATAAATCCAAGGTCGAGAGGATCAAGATTAAATGACGGGATGAATATGCCCATTACATTTGCAATGTTGTTTGCCCCAAGGCTGTATGCACCGAATGCTCCAACAATAATGAGTCCGGTTTTTATGAAGGACTCAAATCGAAACAAATGTATTCTGCTGGCCTTCTTGATCTTAATTATAAGGATGAAAAGCAGTATTGCAAAAGCGGCACCTATTACTGGTCCGCTGATCCATGTAATAACAATCTTTGTAAGAGTCCCTGAATCAGTCTTGTTTCCTGTAAAAAGATTCCAGCCGATTATGGCTCCAACAATTGCCTGGGTCGTTGATACAGGAAGTGAGAATTTAGTCATTATGTAGACAGTTATAGCTGCAGCAAGAGCCAGTGTGAATGCCCCACCTATTGCATTGACCGCTCCAAGCTTACCAAGAGTATGCGATGCCCCGGCTCCCTGTAATACAGCTCCCAGAATAACCGCAACCGAGGCTATAATTGCAGCTTTTCTGAAAGTAACCATCTTTGAGCCTACTGCCGATCCGAATACATTCGAAGCGTCATTGGCCCCCAGTGACCATCCCAGAAATAGACCGCTTGTTAAAAACAACAAAATCATATTAATTCAAAGTTCAAAGTTCCAGGTTCATGGATTTCCGGTTGCCGGTAGCCGGTAACCGGTAGCCGGTCACCCTTTAAATGAGAATTTTAATCGCCATCCCCGACAACATATCCGCTGCTTTCTGTGCCAGATCGGAAATATTCTCTATATGATTGATCAAATATCTCAGCTGGTTTTTGTGTGCGAGATCAAGGTTATTCATATCCCTGAAGATGGTCTTTTTTATGCTGATTGTCAGGTTATCTGTCTCAGATTCAAAGTAATATACCCGTAATAGTTTTTCACGTACCATATAGGGGGTTCTGAAATATGCTCTTGCAGCAGGTACAAGTTCTTCTGCTGTATTAGATGATGTCTCTGCCAGGCTGATTATATTTTTATTAAGTGAAGAGGGAATTTCAGGTCTCTCAATATCAATCTCAGTAAGAGAGCTTTTTATTGAATCAATGATTTCATCTAGTACATCAATCAGTTTCACAACCTCTTCCCTTTGTTGCGGAAGAACTGAGTGAGTGATCATCTCATTTTCAATCTCCCTCTGAAGTCTGTCGGCACTGTTTTCCAGTTCATCAACCTTCTTCAGATGTCTTTCGAATGCCTCAAAATCCTTATCGAGGTAGGATTTCAGGGCCTCTCTGAAGACCAGCAATCCCAGGTCTATATTATCAAAAAATTCATCGATCCTGATAATGAGATTTTTAGTTGTTCTTTTGAAGACAGCCATTTTGCTAAATAGTTATGTTTCTATCAAATTTATGAAATAAAAATTGCAGCCTGCTATCAGAATTCAATTATCTTTTCCACCCTGTTGGTTTTGAGATATTGTTTCAGTATTGCCTGAATGTCGCGATTATCGTTTGAATGTTTTATGCATTCATGAACAGCAGTGAGTCCGAAACCTATATCATTTATGTCAAAATATCCGAAACCGTAGTATTTGCCGTTAAAAATTTTTACAGCACATCTTTCATCGTCATTTCTTCCCTTGTCAATAATAAAGAAGTTACGGGTTGCAAACACAAACTCCTCAGTTGCTTTTGATGCCCTTTCATTATATTCTCCGGGCGATTCTTTTCCGATACAGGCTCCTTTGCATATACCAACCTGATGATGAAAGCATTCACCGTTTGACTCATAAAGTCCACATAGTTTCTGACACAGGCTGTATTTTTCAACAAATGATTCCAGTTTTGCCCTTGCCCTTTCCTTTGAAGAAAAAACAGATAGTGGCGTATGATCTGAATCCAGAGATCCGAATCGGTAATTGATATACCCACCCGTATCCTCAAAGCTGTAGATTGCCCACTGAAAACTTGTTCTTCTCTGTGCCCTGTTATAGTGTGGCTTATTCCTTTTTATTTCAGAAGATTCCTTAAGCAATGCAATCAGCTCACTGCCTGTTGTTTCCCAATCAATATCGGCAATCTGATCACGCATCTCCATCGATCTGTTTGTTGAATTGTTAGAAAGATGGGTGTATATTCTCTGCTGCAGGTTCCTGCTTTTACCTATATATATCAAATCTCCTTTGTCATTATAAAAATAGTAAATGCCCGGCTCTTCCGGTATATCAGCTATTTTACCGGTGTCAAGCTTTGGATTAAGCTTGGATGTCCTTGTATTTTTTACCAGACTCTGTCTATTGCTGTTTAATTCCCTGTCTTTTTCCATTAGCAGCTCAAAAAGCCTTACTGTTGCAAGTGCATCACCTGCCGCACGATGCCTTTCATTGATTGATATTTTAAGATCCTTACATATACTGCCCAGACTATAAGACCTGTGACCCGGAAGGAGTTTTCTGCTGAGGGTCACTGTATCAAGAATATTGCGTTTGAAGTTGAATCCCAGCGATTTGAATTCCTGCCGGATAAATGAATAGTCAAACCTTGCGTTGTGCGCCACAAAGGTTCTGCCTTCTGTCATCTCCACAATATTTCTGGCAATCTCAAAAAAACGGGGAGCATTCTCCACCATTTCGTTTGTGATACCGGTAAGGTTGGTGATATAATAGGGGATATTTCTTTCCGGATTGACAAGTGAAACATATTCACCGGTTATCTTTTCACCATCATGCAGGTAGACAGCTATTTCAGTGATCTTTTCAAGTCTGGGACTGCCTCCTGTTGTTTCAATATCAATTATAGCATACATCTGAAAAACTACCTCTTAAGCTATTGCGAAGATAATCAGAATTGAAGTGAGTATAATTTTTAGTTTGTACTTTTGTCTGTTGTAAACTAACTGTTGATGGACGAATGTTACGGTAAATATTTTATCAGGAATGGAGAAAAGGTTTCCGCAGACCTTTTCAGCAGTGCAATGGTATATGAAGGCGACTCTGTTTATGAAGTTATAAGAATGGTTAAGGGCATTCCCGTATTTTTTGAAGATCATATGATTCGCCTTAAGAACAGTGCGAGTCTTCAGAAAAAGGAACTTGGAACAGATATTGATACCATCCGTCGGGATATTCTCTTACTCTCCGGTGCAGAAAAGTTAAAGGAAGTGAATCTGAAAATTGTATTTAGTTACAATGAAAATTCATCGGGTTACCTTATATATTTTATTGAACCTGTTTACCCGACAAAAGCCCAATACAGAAACGGAGTAAGGGGCATTCTTTTCAATGCTGAAAGAAAAGATCCTGCTTCCAAAGTGATCAACCATAAGCTTCGATCTGATATATATCATAAACTTATCCTCGAAAGAGCCTATGAGGCACTGCTGGTGGATCATAAGAACCGTATAACAGAGGGGAGCCGTTCAAATATTTTTTTCATCAGGGATAATGATTTGTACACAGCTCCTGATGAAGTTATCCTGAGTGGAATAACACGTAAGTATATCCTTGATATCTGCAGGGAGAAAAACCTGGAAGTGATATTTGAACCGGTTAAGGCAGATGAAATTCAAAATTATGATGCTGTTTTTATGACGGGTACTTCTCCAATGGTCCTCCCTTTCAGGTCTGTTAATGATTACAGTTTTAATGTCAGACATCCTTTGATAAGTGAGTTGCGAAGGCTTTACATAGCCAGAGCTGCTGATAGTGTCAGGAATTTCAGATCCGAATAAACTGCCTTAGTATAGCAGGGCAAAAAAAATACCCATCTTTACAGAAATATAAGCATCAACCTCAGTCCTAAAAACTTTTAACTTTAAACTTTAAA
>CALMJY010000169.1 GCA_937864815.1 uncultured Bacteroidota bacterium | reverse complement strand
TAGCTCGGATAGAAAAGATCGAAGCTCTCTTTTGTAAAGTAGAGTTTGTATTTGTCATCAAAAAGTTCGGCATTGCCTTTACCCATGAGTTTATGGAAATCATTCTGCCATTGGGTGATAACCGTATGCCATGGTTGGGCTCCGGGTGCGAAGAAAAATGTTGACTCAGGACCCATTTCATGAAAATCGGCATGAACATGCGGCATGAACTGGTTGTAAAAAGCCAGTCTCTGTCTGGTTTCTGTCTGTGTCTGCCATGTCCAGTCGCGGTTGAGATCGAACATATAATGATTTGATCTTGCAGATGGCCATCCCTGGTTGTGTTCCCAGGCATTTATATCGGGATTCATCCGGAGGCTCATTGAATTCCGGTAACGGTTTGTATAAAGCTCATGTCCGTCGGGATTCTGACAGGGATCAATAATAATCACACAGCCTTTCAGATATTCATTTACACTGGGATAACTTCCTGATACAAGCGTGTAAAGTGTCTTTATTGCTGCTTCCATACCAACTGCTTCATTGCCATGGACATTATAACCCAGCCATATGAAGGGAATTTGTTTTCCGCTTGCAGTTCCTGCAGCAAGACCCGTATTTACCAGGTTATTTTTCCTTAACTCCTCCAGACCGGCGAGATTCTCTTCGGATGAAACAAAGCAAACTCCTAAAGTTCTTCCTTCATATGTAGTACCATATTCACGGAATTCAGCCAGTGGAGAATTGTCAGAAATGTATCTGAAATATTCAATTGCTTTATGATGAAAAGTGAACTGTGTGCCCGGTTCATAACCAAAGAATTCATCAGGTGATTTAAGATTTTGTGATAAGACAGGGCTGATAATAGTAATTGAGATCACTAAAGCTGAAAACCATTTTCTCATATTCCTGTTATTTTGTGAAAGTGATAAAGATAATTTATTTTTGAACCTTAATTTTAAAATTATGAGACTATTAAACAGCCATAAATCATTTACTCTGCTGACTGCAATATCAGCTTTTACAATATTTACAGCCGTATCGCAGATGCCTATGCGCAACCTGAACCAGGTTGCTGTTACAGGCTGGATAGATGATACTCACTATAAATTCAGGACTTTCGATGCAGACAAAAAACCTGTAATTCAGAGTGTTGATATCAGAACCGGAAAAGGTGTCAATATTCCGGCAGAGTTAATCCCAAGGGAACTTATTTCCCAGTCCTTGCCTTCGGGAGTCACTTTGGGGATGAATGACGTTATTAGTCCTGATTCGAAAAGTACAATTATCGTAAAGGATAATGATCTGTATCTCCTCACAGTTGAGACCAAATCATTAAAGCAGCTTACAAATGATAAAAGTCCTGAGGTTAATGCCAGGTTTTCTCCTGATGGAAAAAAGGTAGCATACACTAAGAACAAGGATTTATATGTATATGATCTCCGGGAAAACAAAGAGATCAGACTTACTACTGATGCAACAGATAAAATTTATAACGGTTATGCATCCTGGGTTTACTATGAAGAGATACTTGGAAGGCCCAGCAGGTATGCTGCATTCTGGTGGTCACCCGACGGTAAAAAGATAGCTTACCTAAGAAGTGATGATTCAGATGTTCCTGTTTTTACACTCAACAGACTTGATGAGCCCGATGGAATTCATGGCAAGCTGGAAGTAGTTCCATATCCTAAAGCAGGTGATCCTAATCCAAAGGTAAAAATGGGAATAGCAGATATTGCTTCAACCAAAACCACCTGGGTTAAAACAGACTACAGCATCGATCAGTATATTGCGTGGCCATTCTGGACTATTGATAGTAAGAAGCTTGCTATACAGGTAGTTAACAGGGATCAGACAGAGCTTAAAATAATCCTGGCGGATCCGTTAACAGGAGACTATTCTGATATTTACACTGAATCAAGGAAGACATGGGTTGAATTCCGTGAGGATATTTATGTTATGAAAGATGGTACAGGATTTATAATCAGGAGTTTCAGGAATGACTGGGAGAATCTCTATTATTATGGATGGGACGGCACGCTTATCAGCCAGATTACAAATTTTGACTTCAGGGTAAACAGTATTGACAGGGTTGATGAGACACAGAAGATGGTATATTTTTCCGCTACAGGATCTGAATCAACCGATATACATGGCTACAGGGTAAGTCTTGATGGTAAGAATCTCCTGCAGATAACTAAAGGAGAGGGTACTCACAATCTTTCAATATCTCCCAATGGCACATATTTTATCGATACATGGAACAGCATTATCAGTGCAGGATCAATAATTGCCTATGATAAAAAGGGTAAGCAGATAAGGGAGATACATAAATTTGATCAGCCTGAATTTGATCCGGCAAAACATGCGAGGATTGAATTTGTCAGAATCAAGACAGCGGATGGACTTTTCAATATGCCTGCAATAATAACATATCCCCTGAATTTTGATCCGGCAAAGAAATACCCGGTAATTTTTACCATTTACGGCGGACCTGATTTAAAAAATGTATATAACAGGTGGCAGGGTAATAATCCTTCGTGGTATGCACAGAATGGTATTGTTACATTCACTGTTGATCATCGCGGATCGGGTCAGTTCGGGAAAAAGGGACTTGATTACATGCACCGTTGCCTTGGAAAATGGGAGATTCTCGACTATGCCGATGCTGTGAAATGGCTTCGTGAAAAACCATGGGTTGATGCAACCAGAATGGGTATGACGGGTGGATCCTACGGTGGTTATATGACTTGTCTTGCGCTTACAAAAGGTGCTGACTACTGGACTCACGGCATTGCAAATTATTCTGTTACCGATTACAGGCTGTATGACAATATCTATACTGAAAGATTCATGGATACTCCACAGGATAATCCTGAAGGATATAAAGAGGGATCGGCACTTAACTTTGCAAAAAATTATAAAGGTAAACTACTGCTTACTCACGGTGAAATGGACGACAATGTTCATATGCAGAATTCAATATATCTCATTTCACGACTTCAGGATGAGGGCAAATCGTTTGAGTTCATGATGTACCCCGGTGGTCGTCATGGCTGGGGCGGAGCAAAGGCAGAACATCTGAGGAATGAGTCTAATAAATTCTGGATGAGGCACTTCTTTGGCCAGCAATAAAGAAGTGTTACAAATTCTTTGTAAATTAGCATTTCTACACTTCATACAGGCTGATTATAGTCAATTATAAGTTTTAGTGGTATTTATGAAGAAGATATTATTTGCTCAACTTGTTATTGTTGTTCTTTTTGCCTGTCAGCTTAAGGGGCAGGAAACGGTTACAGATAGTTCTCATGCTGTAATAGATACCCTGTTCAATGATTTCGGACTTTTTGCAAGCGAAACAGTTCTCAGACTCTCACTCCGGTTTGATATTGGTGAGTACATGAGAAAAAAGCCCAAAGAGGAATACCTTAAAGCCTTGCTTACATACCATATTAATGAGAATGACTCAATAAACAAGGAGATAAAACTCAGATCCAGAGGAATTTCAAGAAATGATATATGTAATTTTCCTCCTGTTATGCTTAATTTCAGAAAAGAGGATCTTGAAACAGAAAATCAGAGAAAATTCGAAAAGATCAAAATGGTCACTCACTGCAATGCAGGGAATGAGGAATACCTTTTCAGGGAATATCTGATCTACAAACTTTATAATGCCCTAACGGACCTTAGTTTCCGGGTAAGACTTGTATCTGTTGATTATATAAGCACGGTTAAGAGCGGAAAAATAATACGTACCTATGCTTTTTTGATTGAGCCCCTGAATATGCTTACTGAAAGAAAAAAAATCTTTGAGGTTGAAAACCCGAAACTATCACAAAAATTTGTGGATCCTGAAATTATGGACCGGGTTTCTATTTTCAATTATATGATAGGAAATACAGACTGGGCTGTTCCGGGGCAGCATAATATTGTAGTTGTCACAAACCCGAATAATCCAAATACTAATCTTGGTGCCGTAATTCCTTATGATTTCGATTACTCAGGTCTTGTAAATGCTCATTATGCTTTGCCTGCTGAACCTCTCGGGCTTAAATCCGTGAGAGAGAGACGATACCTTGGAGCCTGCAGAGGCGATGAAATATTTCGTGAGAGATTAAAACAATTTGCCGAAAAGAAATCAGAGTTTTACAGGATTATCAATGAGTTTCAATACTTATCTGAAAAAGAAAGAAGCAGGATGACTGGTTACCTTGATGAATTCTTCAATGAACTTGAAAAAGGATTCCTTATAGGGAGCTTAAAAAGGCAGTGTATGGAGGGTCTCTGATTGATTTTAATATTGTATGTAAACAGTAGTAAGTTGAATTGACCTGATCAATAATAGGTTAATGTTTATTATATTGGGCGCAGATTAATTTATAAAGACATTTTTACAGTAATCCAAAGATTATGTTATTAGGTATCCTGAAAGAGACAGGCACAGAAAAAAGGGTGGCAATGCTGCCGGGCGAAGTGGCTGTACTGAAAAAACTCGGTCTTGAGGTCATTGTCGAGAAAGAAGCCGGAGAAGGTGCTTTTGCCCCGGACTCAGCTTACCTGAAAGCTGGTGCTCAGGTGGCTGATCGTAATAATGTTATTTCAGGATCAGCAATGCTGCTTTCAGTTAACACTCCGGTATCTGATATAAATAATTTCAGGGAAGGTCAGATAATCTGCTCTGTAATAAATCCTGTTGAGAACAGGAACTGGCTTGAAAGTGCCAGGCAGAAAGGTCTTTCGGTTCTTGCTCTTGATATAGTGCCCAGAACCACCAGGGCACAATCGATGGATATTCTTTCATCCATGGCTACGGTTTCGGGCTACAAGGCAGTCACAGAGGCTGCATCTCTGCTTCCAAGGTTTTTTCCAATGTTTATGTCTGCCGCGGGTACAATTAAACCGGCAAGGGTGCTCATCCTGGGAGCTGGTGTTGCCGGCCTTCAGGCTGTTGCAACTGCAAGGAAGCTGGGAGCCATTGTTGAGGTTTTTGATGTCAGATCGGCTGTAAAGGAGGAGGTAAAAAGTCTCGGCGGTAAGTTTATTGAGGTTGAAGGTGCAAGGGAAGATGCTGCTGCAGGAGGTTATGCAGTGGAACAGACTGAAGAATTCAGGAAAAAACAGCAGGACCTTATACAGCAAAGGGCAATTGCTGCCGATGTAATTATAGCTACAGCCCAAATCCCGGGGAAAAAGGCACCAATCCTTGTTCTGCAGGATACAGTAAAGAGTATGGCTCCTGGATCAGTAATAATTGACCTGGCTGCCTCCACAGGAGGTAACTGTGAACTTACACAGAACGGGAAAAGAATCCTGGTCAATGGTGTAACAATTATCGGCAAATCAGATTACCCCTCCGATATGTCAACCGATGCAAGCAAAATGTTTGGCAACAATATTATCAACCTCATAAAGATTATGATTGACAGGGAAGGCAAAATTGTTTTGAACTTATCAGATGATATTATTAACGGAACACTGGCAGTTCATGGAAGGGAATATATAAGTGCCCGGGTCAGACAAATGTTAAACCTCTAATAATCAATAATAATGGAGAATATTAGTGAATTCTTCCTGATACATAGGGAAGTAATTTTTATAGTGATTCTTTCAATATTCCTTGGTATTGAAGTAATCAGCCACGTACCGGCAATACTTCATACACCTCTTATGTCAGGTGCAAATGCAATACATGGTGTTGTAATAATTGGAGCAATTATTGTCCTTGGTCATGCCGATTCAACAGGATCAGTAATTCTTGGATTCCTGGCTGTGATCCTGGGAACCCTCAATGTAGTGGGGGGATTTGTTGTGACAGACAGAATGCTCGAGATGTTCAAAAAGAAAAAGTAACCAGATCAGACCATTAATTTAAATATTACAGAATGAACGATATCTCCCGGTTCACAGCAGGCATTACAATCCTTGAAGTAACATATGTAGTTGCATCTGTGCTGTTCATTATAGGATTGAAAATGTTAAGCCACCCATTAACGGCACGCAGAGGTAATATTCTTGCTGCTTTCGGTATGGGATTCGCAATTGTGGCAACGATTGTTTTTCACAGAAAAGACGGGGAACCGATAAAAAATATACCTCTGATCCTTGCAGCTATTGTAATTGGTACTGCAATAGGCTGGATCATTGCAAAAAGGGTTAAAATGACGGCAATGCCACAGCTTGTATCATTTTTCAACGGAATGGGCGGTGCTGCAGCAGCTCTTATTTCCATGATGGAATTTCCCCATGTGAGTCCGGAATTAATTGCTGAATCGGGAATGGCTAACGGAGAGGTACTTGCAATCCTGATCGGGCTGCTTATAGGAACAGTTTCATGGGCGGGAAGTATGATTGCATACGGAAAGCTCGACGGATGGATCGGTGATCTGCGGGTAAAGTCAATGAAATATGTCAATCTCGCTATACTCGCTGTCCTTCTTGGAATGATCGCATTTATCATGACCCGGGATGT
>CALMJY010000168.1 GCA_937864815.1 uncultured Bacteroidota bacterium | reverse complement strand
ATGATATCTATTCGATAGAGGATCTTGCACAGCTCATTTTTGATCTTAAAAATGTCAATCCTGAAGCAAAGATCAGTGTAAAACTTGTATCTGAAACAGGAGTGGGAACAATAGCAGCCGGAGTAACAAAGGCAGGTGCTGATTTAATAACAATCAGCGGATACGAAGGCGGAACAGGTGCAAGTCCCTCCTCTTCTATCAAGCATGCAGGTCTCCCTCTTGAACTTGGACTTGCAGAAACACAGCAAACACTTGTCATGAATAATCTCCGTCGCAAGGTGATGCTGCAGGCTGACGGGCAGCTTAAAAACGGAAGTGATATCATAACCGCCGCTTTACTGGGTGCCGAAGAATTCGGATTTGCCACCAGCTCACTTATTGTACTGGGATGTGTTATGATGCGCAAGTGCCATCTTAATACCTGCCCGGTAGGCGTTGCTACACAAAATGCGGAGCTCCGTAAAAGATTCAAGGGTAAGGCAGATTACCTGGTTACCTTCTTCAGGTTTCTGGCTGAAGAGGTTAGGGAAAACCTGGCAGAGCTGGGCTTCAGAAAACTGGACGATATAATTGGAAGGGCGGATCTGCTTGAAAGAAATTATGATATTGACCACTGGAAGATAAGGAAACTCGATCTTTCAGCTCTTCTTATGATGCCTGCAGAGGCTTCAGAAAATCCATTACATTGTATTGAAAAACAAGAGAATAAACTAGTAAACCTGCTTGACGGCAAACTCATAAGCATTGCTGAAAAGGCTATAAATGAAAAACAGCCTGTTGAGATTGAGCATGAGATCCATAATACCGACAGAACTGCAGGTGCAATGTTATCAGGGAAAATAACAAAACTGCATGGACCCGAAGGTTTACCTGATGGTACAATAAAATGCAGGTTCAGGGGATCGGCAGGTCAGAGTTTTGGTGCTTTCCTTGCACCTGGTGTCGAACTTCATCTGGAGGGTGATTCAAATGATTATCTTGGTAAAGGTCTCTCAGGCGGAAGAATCATAGTGATTCCTCCGTCAGGCTCAACCTTCCCTCCTGACAAGAATATAATTATCGGAAATACCTCACTTTATGGTGCAACGCGGGGTGAAGCATATATTTGCGGAGTAGCCGGTGAAAGATTTGCAGTAAGGAACAGTGGTGTGACGGCAGTTGTTGAAGGTGTTGGAAACCATTGTTGTGAATACATGACCGGCGGAAGAGTAGTAGTCCTGGGGTCAACAGGCAGCAATTTTGCTGCAGGTATGAGCGGTGGAGTTGCATATGTACTGAATGAGACAGGCAATTTCGATTACTACTGCAATATGGGAATGGTTGAGCTGTCACTGGTTGATGAAAACAGCGATGTAGCTGAGCTTACCGATCTCATCTCAAGACATTATAAATATACCGGAAGTCCAAAGGCCAAAAAAATCCTTGATGATATTAACCAGTTCATTCCTATGTTTATCAAGGTGATACCTTATGACTATAAGAAAGTCCTGCAGGAACAGAAACTTGAAGAACTTAAGAAGAAAATTGCAGGTGTGGAACTTGATCTGGAGATAAGCGCAAGCTAAAAGAAAGTTGCT
>CALMJY010000167.1 GCA_937864815.1 uncultured Bacteroidota bacterium | reverse complement strand
CCCTTTTTCATTGAAGCAACTGCAACTGCTGCATGAAGATGGTCAGGTGTCATGATCTTCACAGCATTTATATCTTTTTCTTTTTCAAGTAATTCCCTGTAATCTTCGTAGGAGGTGCATTTAAAGCTGCCTGTTCCTTTTTGTTTTGCATAATATTTCTGGACCAGTTCCTGTCCGATATCCCTTCCTCCGGGAATACCTTTATAGGATTCTCCCCATGAATTATCGCCGAGGACCTTTCTGATGCTGTCGCGGATACCGTTTGGCGACCAGTCAACATAATCGGTAGTCATCTTGTTAGGATCTGCTACAGCCACAATCTGGACTGCAGGATTCTCAAGAAGCGGAACCATTTCCCTCAGACCCTGTGTTCCGCATCCTATATAGGCTAACGACAGTTTATCACTGGGAGCCACATAACCCGGACCTCCGATAACTTGTCTTTGTACAACTGAAAATGCAAGAGATGCAGCGGCGGCTGATCCCATAAATTCACGACGGTTGATTTTTTTTGACTTTCCCATATTTTACGGATTTGAATAAATTATTAAAGATGAAGAGTGATTGATTGAAATTTAAAAAGTAATAACTGTAATCTCAAATTTACTAATTCGTCAATTTCAGAACAGTATTTTTCGATCAATTTTTTACTGTAACCGTAATTTAATGATTTTTAACACTTTTTAATCCGGGGTCATCACAATGCAATGGCTTTTCATACATTTTTTCTATATTTATGTACTTAAATTTTCACAATTGTCATGAGTATAAACCCAGGAAAAATAAGGGTGTGGCTTGAGGTTCATAAGATGCCTCCGCGCATTTTATTCATCATCATGGGAGTTATTTCTACAATCTGGTTTCTTGTTAGGGTAATTCCTAAACCTTCGAGGGCATCTTATCCTTGTATGCGTGTTGCTGCACCAATGATGTCAGGTCTTGTTATATATCTTTTGTCCATAGGAGGAGTTACTCTTGCATTCAGAAAGGCAAAGGCCTCTCTTTTAAACAGGAATTATCTGTTGTCAGCTTTTCTGGTTGTGGGCATGACCCTGCTCATGGTTTTATCTATTACAAGCGGGATCCATCTGCTGAAAGCTGCTGACACTGATTACTCAGGACCTGAAGACGGAGCCAATCAACCCATTGGAATACCTACTGGTATCAAACCGGGAAGAGTTGTCTGGGCATGGGATCCACAGGCCACAAATGAAAAATGCCTGAATACATTTGAATCAAAAGATTATTACTTCAAACCTGAAAATACAAACAGTGAAGTGGTTAGTAAGATGTTCAGGGCATCATTGCTGGAGCTTACCGGAGAATCATCCGTAAAAACTTCATGGGATGCATTGTTCAGGAATCTCAATAACAAAAAATACCAGAAGAACAGCAGCTACAAAAAGGGTGAGAAAATATTCATAAAGATAAATCAGGGTACCTCACGCTGGCTTCTTACAGACGAGGATAAGGAAAATGGATATTATCTTCCCGAGACCTTTGAACCTACACCACTCAGGCAGGCTGCATGTTATGGTACATGTGAAACAGCTCCCTGGTTTGTTCTCGAAATACTACGAGAACTGGTCAATGAATGCGGAATTGCCCAGGAAGATATATCAGTAGGTGATCCGATGACCGATATATATGGTCATAATTTTGATGTGTGGTTCGCAGAGTTTCCTGAGGTAAAGTATCTGGATAAATTTGCCACTCATCATAACAGGACATTGACCAAACCCACTGAAAAGGATTATCTCATTTATTCAAATAAGGTACAGAAAGATCCGCTTTATGATGTGATAGTGGAAGCAGATTATCTAATTAATGTAGCAAACCTTAAGCCCCATATTGCCGCAGGTATTTCACTTACTGCGAAAAATCATTTCGGATCACAGGGACGACCAACTGCAGGGCATCTTCATAATTACCTGATTACTCCGAGGGGAGCTGCAGGATCGAACGGAGGTTATCATAAGTACAGGGTAAGGGTTGATATGATGGGCAGCAAATACCTTGGTCGTAATACAGTTCTATATGTTGTCGACGGACTGTTCGGAGGCGGATCAATTGAGACCAGGGTACCTGTAAGATATTTCATGCCGCCTTTTAATAACGATTGGTGCAATTCCCTCTTTTTGTCTCTTGATCAGGTTGCTCTTGAATCGGTTTGCTTCGATTTCCTGAGGACTGAATGGAATGGCATCAATGCCCATGATCCTATGAATAACAGGGCAGAAAGGAATCCAAATATACGAGGTGTGGATGATTATCTTCACCAGGCAGCAGATTCTAAGAACTGGCCTTCAGGTATTGTCTATGATCCTGATGGCAGCGGTACTCCTATCCCAAGTCTGGGTGTTCATGAACACTGGAATAATCCCATCGACAAGCAATATTCTGCAAATCTCGGAACCGGAAAAGGAATAGAGCTTGTCTCAATCCCCGATACTCTTGTTAAGACTGTTAAGGGTAAGAAGAAATAGGTAATCAGTAATCGGTAATCGGTATCCAGCACCCAGGACCCAGGACCAAGTACCAAGTACCAAGTACCCAGCAACCAGCAACCAGCAACCAGCAACCAGCAACATATTATGAAAACACTTCTCATTATTTTAACTGTTCTAACAATCACCGCAATGCCAGCAACAAAATATCCGGAGGCTGAAATCAGCAATAAGATAATTAAGGCTAAACTCTATCTGCCTGATAAAGAAAAGGGTTACTACCAGGGTACACGGTTTGACTGGTCCGGTAACATGCCCAGTCTTAAAGTTAATGGTCATGAATACTTCGGACAATGGTTTGAAAATTACAGTCCTGAGATTCATGATGCTATCATGGGGCCCGTGGAAGAATTCACAGCGCTAGACTACCTGGAGGCAAAGCCTGGTGAGACATTTGTAAAAATAGGAGTAGGGGTCCTGACCAAGCCTGATGATAAAGCCTATTCTTTTGCACGCCTATATCCCGTTGTAAATTATGGAAAATGGTCGGTAAAGGAAAAATCAGACCAGGTGGAGTTCACACATGAACTTACCGATGAAGAGTATGCTTATGTCTATCACAAGACTGTCAGACTTATACCGGGGAAACCTGAAATGGAGCTGGTTCATACATTAAAGAATACAGGAAAGAAGAAAATTGAGACACCTTGTTATAATCATAACTTCTTTGTTATAGATAATCAGAAAGTAGGACCGGATTATACAATAAAATTCGGATGGGATCTGAAAGGTGAGGGAAACGGTTTTGGTACTCTTGCTGATGTTGACGGTAATAAGATCATTTTCCTGAGAGAGTTTAAACAGGGTGAGACAGTATTCTGCGGTGGTTTTGAAGGATTCGGACCTGATGCATCAGATTATGATATCCGGATTGAGAATAAAAAAACTGGTGCCGGTGTTCATATTACATGCGACCGGCCTTTACTTAAGCAGGTCTTCTGGTCATGCTGGAAAACTCCATGTCCGGAGCCTTATATTCTGATAAAAGCTGAACCCGGACAGGAATTCACCTGGACGATCAGATATGAATTCTATAAACTTTAAAGTTCCTCTACAACCAGTTTTCTCCATCTTACCTTGATTCCTCCTCCGTCGTGAATCTGGAGGGCTATTGAACCATCGGCTTTGCCTATTTTTTCATCACTGAAATCAACCATAGGCTGGCCATTGAGCCATGTCTGTACTTTATCACCAACAACCCTTATTCTGAGTTTATTCCATTTTCCAACTTTGAGAATATTTTCTTTTTCGTTCTCAATCTGCTTTAACCATCCGCGACCATATGATTCATAG
>CALMJY010000166.1 GCA_937864815.1 uncultured Bacteroidota bacterium | reverse complement strand
CATCAGATAATCAACAGTCCCGGCCACCCCTCCTTCAAAAGGAGGGGAAACTTTTGATGTCACTCACCTTTTACAAAATATCCCTTAGCTTGACGGCTAAGCCCCCCTGGGGGGTTGGGGGTAAATAATTATGTGCTTGACAGTCATATTATTTCGGCTCCAATCAATAACAAGCCATACTCTTAATTACCGGCACACCGACAGATTCAGTCACCTCAAGCTTAACAGCCGAGCATCTCTCTTTTTTGATAGTCTCTATTCTTTTGTGTCCAATGCATGATCCTGTTGCCAGCAGTT
The DNA here is from genome assembly GCA_937864815.1 of uncultured Bacteroidota bacterium. Taxonomy (GTDB): domain Bacteria; phylum Bacteroidota; class Bacteroidia; order Bacteroidales; family VadinHA17; genus LD21. Next base: position 8,201 of record CALMJY010000166.1, on the reverse strand, counting down.
TCCATTTCCCGTCAACCTGCCCAGACAGTTTGTATTCCCTTACATTTTCACCTTTGGTAATGTCTTCACTGATCACAACATATGAGACTTCAGCAGGAGACTGTAATTGCAGACTGATTTCCTTTCCTGATCCTGATATATTTGCGAGAGGTTTACCAAATTTGCTTTTTATAAGATCTCCAAATTCTGTCATTCTTTTTACATCTGCATCAGGGACCAGTCCGCGGTCATCTATAACTACACCAAGAAGCATATTCGTATTCCTGCCCACACTTTTGCAGTACTTATCAAGGAGCTCACTGAGACTTCTCATTTTACTGTCCTGGTCATTATGCCAGAACCATCCGCCCTGGAAGGAAGAGTTAAGACGAAGAGGAAAATCTGACTCTCCGGGGCACCAGAATAATCCTTCAGGATTGCCATTCAGCCCTTTTATTTCAATAACACCGGAGGCAGAGGTTGTTGAATCGGCTCTTGACCAGCAGGGATAAGGAGCCACGCCTTCTTCATTTCCCACCCACCTGATGTTATTTTCATAACCAAATGGTCCCTGGAAGGCAATTGCCTCAGGCTGGTACTTTTTCAGCAATGCCAGAACGTCGAAACCACCTTTCTCCACGGGTAATACTCCTCCGTCAAACCACACTTCAAACAGGTCGCCATACTGTGACCACAACTCCGTCAGCTGCAGTTTAACTATCTCATTGTATTTTTTCTGCTCCTCCCGATCACCTGAAACTACCTTTCCCGGATTATCCACCTTAAGGTAACCATTAGCCGTTGTACTTGCATAGATTCCGGGTTTTACTCCGTACTTCTTGCAGGAGGCGATAAAATCCTTTACTATATCACCCTGACCGTTTTTCCATGGAACATTCTTCACACTATAATCATGAGCATTTGTAGGCCAAAGGCTGAATCCGCTGCAATGCTTTGCCACCAGCACCACATAAGCAGCTCCTGCAGCTTTTGCCGATCTTATCCACTGATCAGTGTCAAGCTCTTTTGGATTGAATATTGAAAGATGGGGATGATAATTCCAGTCCTTTCTGAAATCATATGAAGGTTCAAATACAGGCATATCGAAATGAATCAGAACTCCTATCTCCGATTCTGCCCACTTTACCTGTGCTTCAGAGGGAAGAACCAGCTGGGCAGGGAGTAAGTTGAAAATTAAAAAAGTAAGGAATACTGCGATTGCTGAATTTCTGATCTTTCTCATCGAATAGGTCTTATTTTATCTCATTCATATCTTAGTGTCTCAACCGGATTTCTCCTCGCTGCTCTTAATGACTGAACTGAAACTGTCATAAATGTAACAATAAATGCTGTAAATCCGGCGGCAGCAAAAATCAACCAGCTTAGTGATATTCTGTAGGCAAAGCTCTCCAGCCATATGGATATAAAGTAATATGACAGCGGAATGGAGATGATAATGGAAAGTATTATCCATTTTAAGAGATCACGGTTGAGCATAATCATTACCTCAAGTGAAGTGGCTCCGTTTATCTTTCTTATTCCAATTTCCTTTGTGCGCCTCTGTGTTGTAAGAAGGGTCAATCCGAGCATACCCATTGAGCAGATGAACAGTGCCATGAATGTGAAGACAGTGAGAAGTCTTTCCTGCAGTAGTTCTGATCTGTAGACATCCTCATATATGGACCCGATATATTCATATTGAAAAGGATACCCGGGGTATGTTCTTTCCCATACACTCTTAATGTCGGCAAGTGCCCTGTCTTTATCTCCGGGATTGATTGATATTACGAAATTTATCAGCCATAATTCATCCATTTTAAATAAAACCAGAGGCTCAACAACTTTTTTAATACTAGACAGGTGAAAGTCTTCCACCACTCCGATAATCTTTCCGGAGGGCAGATCTATCCCTTCAATATTGGTAATCAGTTTAAACTCACGACCTGTAATTTCAGAAGGATTTGAATAGTGCAACCTTTTCATTGCAGTTTCATTTATTATATATTCTCCTGAACCATTGTGGTCAATAATATTTTCAGAAAAATTGGTGCCTGCAAGAAAATTCAGACCGAATACACTGGCGAATGAGAAATCGCAGGGAAATACCCCTATATAATTATCAGCCTTGTTTGTCTCATCATTCACATAGCCTTCCATTCTGAATTCAAACATGTCGTTTGCCTCGCCTCCCGGAGGTTCGAACATAGCAGAAACTGACCTCACCGAACTATATTTCAACAGCTCTTCCTTGAAAACCCTGAATTTCTTCTGGATAGTGGTATGCAGATCTCTCATGCAAATCAGGTTTTCATTTTTGCTGCCCATACCCTGATCCAGGGCATAGCTTGTCTGTTTCGTGATTACCAGTACTGAAACAATGAGTGCAACTGAAATAGTGTACTGAATAACAATTATTCCTTTGCTGATCCCTTTCCTCCTGATATTAATATTACCGGTGAAATCAGACTTTTTCTTTATAGTTTCAATACCTTGTCTGATAAGTGGTAATATACCTGCCAGGATGCCCAGAATACCAAATATCAGTAAGCAAATAGTAATAAATATTGAATTATCCTTTAAAAGATCAATGCCATACAGATTTATTACAAAACCATTGGCAACAGATGCAATAAACCCTCCCGGCAATAATGACAGGACTACAATAATAATACCTTCTATTAAAAAATACTTAAAAAGCCTCATACCGGAGGCACCACATACTTTACTGATGAAAAGATACTTATCACTGAAACCAGCCATTCCGATATTCAGATTAGCATAGTTTGCCAGGGCTGTAAGCAACAAGATCAGAGCAGCTATGGAGAAAGCATAGATAACCGACATATTGCCGTTTGGTTCGATCTCCCTTAATTTATTTGAGTGCAGATGAATATCAGACAATTTCTGCAGATGCAGGACTAATTTACTTACATCGGAATTGACATCAATCCTGTCTGCAAAAAAATCTTTAAATCCCCGGGCTATCTTTTCAGGATCAGCCTGGTCTCCCAGCAGAAGGTATGTCCAGGCCCATCCGTCAAGTGAAGTTTTATCAACAGGTGATACTAAAATTTCAGGATGAAAGTGACTGGCCCTGGGAAAATCTTTCATCACCCCTTTTATTGTAAATTCCGTATTCTTCCCGTAGAACTGGCCTTCAGGCAGGACCAATATCTGTCCTGAAGGATCAGCCTGTCCAAATACTCTTCGGGCAAAGCTTTCAGAAACAATCATCGACCCCGGACTATTTAATATTTGTCCTTGATTTCCGTTGATAAGTTCGCAGTCAAAAACACTGAAAAATGTACTGTCACATTCAAATGCCTGGTCAATAAGAATGAAGTTTTCCTTATGTCTCATTACACCTCCCCTGATCGGAGCCAGTCTCACGTACTCCTCTATTTCAGGAAAATATTCCTTCATTCCGGGAACGAATCCGGCATTGCTTACCCTGGCAAAATGTTTTCCTCCGATAATTGTCTCATCAGTTACTGTAAGTCTGTAAATCCTTTTCCGGGCCTTATGAAAAGAATCAAATGTCAGTTCGGATTTTAGAAACAGTGCAATCAGCAAAACACCACTCAATGCAAGGCTTAATCCCAATACTTTGACAAGATTAAGAAATGGCCTTTTAAGAAGATTCCTTATAATAAATATCAGGATCACAAATTTCTATTGATACCCTTGCAGTTTGAAAATACTTCTGAGCACAAAAGTGTTACTCCAATTCAAAAATTACTGATAGAGCCTTACCCAGTCGACGGTCATACTGATCGGAAGTTCTTCAGGACGGGAAATGGGTCCGGGCCATTCATGCTCCATCTGCTGATCAATTATCAGGTAGAAAGGCTGATCAAAGGGCCACTGATATGTACCTGCCCCGGGTACCTTTGGATACTCATAAGATGGTACTCCGTTTATGGCATATACCAGCTTGTCGGGATACCAGCTTACGCTGTATACATTATATCCGGTGGTGTCGATTTTGGCTGTGGTTGACTTTTTTGGTTCGTTTTGTTTTAATGTGATTGTATAATGGTTGTGTGTAGTCTGATAACCGAAGTCATCATGATTGAGTTTTTCGAGAATGTCCATTTCACCATTATGCTGATCAGGATAGATATCCTTTTCCGACAGCATCCAGATTGCCGGCCACATACCCCAGGCCTGATCAAGCTTTGCCCTGATCTCAATACGGCCATACTGGAAAGCAAATTTCCCCCAGGAATATATTCCGCCTGTAAGGTATGGACGGGGATCTCCGGTAAGTGAATCGGGATTTATAATTCCCATCAGCTTAATATTTGTATCATCAAACAGCACAACACGCGGATCGATAGCTGTAATGTACCTGAAACAGTTCTTTACCTCTCTCCATTTTTCAACCGGGACTTTCCATTTAGGTGTTTCAAACAGCCCTATCCTGCTCCAGGTTGTGGTATCGAGCGAGCCGGTAGTAAAATCGTCTTCCCATACAAGCTGCCAGTCAGTGGTCTGGTTTCTCCGTTCTTCTTTCTGAACGTACATGTAGCCATCCTTTAATTCGTATGGCTTATTATCACAGGAAATGACAACCAATAAAGTCAGTGCCAGAATTACCTTAACAGAACTATTATACATTTTCATGGAATTTTGTTAATTTAGAAATCTGAAATTAAAAAAGAAGTATCTGGTTTGATTTATTCATTAATATTCATAATACACTGTGTACCTTTGTGTTCCTTAGTGAATTTCTTTGTGATACTTTGTGGTTTTAAAATATTTAACCACAAAGGACCCAAAGGATTCACAAAGTATATGAAATAAACAGATTAAAGTTAATAGTTAAATTTTACTATTTATAATCCTTTTAAATTTAATAAGAAATTCTCAACAAAATCATTTTATCATCATGAAAAAATCACTTCTGTATCTCACTCTAATTACAGTAATTTCAATGTTTACTGTATCATGCGAACCTGAGGAAGAGGTATCTTATGATCAATCGCTTCTTATTGGAAAATGGAAGTCAGGCACCCTGTATTACAAATACCTGGCTGACGGGACCGGAGGAACCTGGGACACCGCTGATGATGTAACTGAAGCTGAAGCACAGGCCTTTACCTGGACACTGGTCAAGGACCAGCTTACCCAAATTCATATTTTACAGATCGGAGGCTCGGTACCAAAGGTCTATACTGTTACAGAATTAACAGCAACATCATTGAAATATAAGGATGATTTCAATGTCAGTTATTCATTCACCAAAGTGCCCTAGCAAGAAATTATAGCAGCCATTTTAAATTCACAAGGTAAATTCCCCTTCAATGAAAAAGGTCTTAAAAATCCTTATGCTATTCATTGTCTCCCTTTTGACAATTGTTCTGATTGTGGTCAGTATAGCACTATGGTTGGTTTTCACACCTGAAAGACTTACTCCGATTGTCCGGAAACAGGCAGACAAGTATATTACATGTCAGTCAGAACTTGGAGAAATTGAACTTACATTTTTCAGCACATTTCCCAATTTCGGATTGAGGGTTAGCAACTTCTCCCTTATTAACCCGGTGGAAGGAGCTCAGTCTGACACACTTGTCAGAGTAAATGAATTAACGGGTATTGTGGATGCCAAAGCCTGGTGGAAAAACAATGAACTTATACTGATCGGTCTCGAAATGAAGGATGGAACAATCAATGTATGGGCCGACAGTACAGGTAAAACCAACTATGATATATTTATTGCGGATACTGTTCAGACAGAAGTTGTTGTTGAAGAATCCGGGTCAATTACCCCTGATATCGATATCCGCAATATTGCCCTCAGCAACATCGATATAAGTTATACAGACCTCTCACTTAAGATGAATTCAGAGATCCGGGCTCTGAATACAGAAATCTCAGGTTTTGTTAAAACGGACAGCATCAGCGGCAATATTGAGATTGAAAGTCCATCAGTATCGCTGGAATATGGTGGAGAGAAATATCTTCAGAATACATCATTCTCCCTTGATATGCCTCTTGATTTCAAACCATCAAGGCAATTAATTGGAATAAAGGAAGCATCGGTATCTGTAAACAGTCTTGAATTATTTCTTAACGGGACGATAGAAAACGACACAGTAAGCAAAAATCTCATCACTGATTTAACCTACAAACTTGAATCATGGCCGGTCAAAAATATTGTTGCACTTGTCCCTCCATCATTTGATTCCTATCTCAAAGGAATTGAAACAGATGGACTTTTATCATCCCAGGGGCATATTCAAGGAATCATGAATGATTCGGTGATGCCTCTTATGGATATAAGTCTTGAAATGAAGGACGGAACTCTGAAATATTCAGGATTCCCGTTACCTCTTCATGATCTTACCGGAAAAATCGCATTGCATACCGATCTGAAAACTGACTCGATATCCTATCTGAATATTAGTCAGTTTACTGCAAAAACTCCACGATCCTCAGTAAAAATTTCAGGAAATGTAAAACAGCTCTTTTCTGATATCCGTTGTGATCTGAATACAATTGCATCACTCAATACAGATGAATTTAATGGAATGATCCCGGACAGTCTGGATATGAAAGTCAAAGGACTGATATCCGGCAATATCAGGTCAGCTTTCACCTTAAGCCAGCTTGAAAAAATGCAGCTTGAGAAGATCAGATTATCGGGGTCACTCAGACTATCGGAATTCCAGGCATATTATGACAGCATGACAATTAAAACTGATAAGTCAGACATAGAATTCGCTCTCCCTAATAATAAAGCTTCTTCAAAAAATACCCGGTTTGCCTTTGCAAAAATCACTTCGGATAATCTTACAGCCGCAATGGAGGGCAGCTTTAATGCTTCACTGGAAAACAGTTCCTTAACACTTGAAACATCTGATGCAAGAGATACAACAAGGATCCCAGACCTGATCTGTTCTTTCAGTATGAACTCATTGTCAGCCGTAATGGATACAATAAACCTGGATATTTCAAAACCATACGGGAAAGTCCTTATTTCACCAAGATCAGGATCTCCTGACCAGCCTGCTATTACTTTATCCTATAACAGTGAGAATCTTAAAACGGTGGCAGGCCAGAGTTCTGTTGCAGTCAACAGGATCAGCATTAATACTGACATCCTTAATGACAATAACCAGAAGGATATCTTCCTTCAGTGGATGGCAAGGGGATCCCTCGAGCTCGAAGAAGGTCTTATACATATGTCAGGAGTGACATATCCTGTTGAGATCCCGTCAATTAAGATGAATTTCGAACCTGAAACATTCCATATTAAAGAGAGTAAACTGGTTATTGACAAATCCGATTTTCAGCTTACCGGAAATCTCAACAATATTCTGTCATATTACAGGGGCGACTCAATATTAAGGGGAGATTTCAGTTTTGTTTCCAATACAACGGATGTAGCCCAATTGATGGCGCTCACAAGCGGGCTCGGCGACACTGATACATTAAGTGCTCAAACTCCTGATACTGTGTCTGCTGATACATCCTATGCCGGACCATATATGGTGCCAAAAAACATAGACCTTTTTCTCACCACCAATATCAGGACAGCTGTAATGGGACCCGACACTGCCACCAATATCATCGGAAGTGTTCAGATCCATGATGGCATACTGGTCCTTGACAACCTCTCCTTTAAAACACCGGCGGCAAGGATGCAGATGACGGCTATGTACCAGACACCAAGGAAAAATCATATATACCTTGGACTGGATTACCACATGCTTGATATAGAAATTGAGAGATTAATCTCGATGATCCCGGATATTGACACCCTAATGCCTATGCTGCGGTCGTTCAAAGGGAAAGCTGAATTCCATATCGCTGTTGAAACTTATCTGGATTCATTGTACAATCTTAAAAAATCAACAATACGGGGTGCCTCCTCTTTAAAAGGCGCCAATCTTGTGTTGATGGATGGAGAAACTTTCAGTGAGATTGCAAAAACACTTAAGTTCAGCAAACATGCTGAAAATAAGGTAGACTCATTATCAGTTGAGTTTACAATCTTCCGGAATGAAATTGACATTTATCCATTCCTGATTGTCATGGACAGATACAAGGCAGTTATTGCAGGACGCCATAATCTTGATATGAGTTACGACTACCACATCTCAGTGGTTGACTGCCCTGTACCGATAAAGCTGGGTGTGGATGTAAAGGGAACCGAAGAGGCTATGTCATATAACCTTGCCAAGTGCAGATATGCGGAATTTTACCGTCCTGCATCA
>CALMJY010000165.1 GCA_937864815.1 uncultured Bacteroidota bacterium | reverse complement strand
AAAGAACCTTTATATAATCAATTGAAAATGTTTTAGTTTTAATGGTACGCTAATGGTCATGAATATAAAAAAATACCCTTGGTTCAAGGATCCCAAGGGTATTTTAATAAAAACATTTTTTAACCTAAATCACGTTGTAAAGATCGTATTATAAGCCAATGGGAACATATTAATAATTTGATTAAAACTTTTGATTTTTTGAATTTTATTTCAATTATTTAGGCATACACTACAGTTTTAATTGAAATAGGCATTAAATGAGCACTCCTCATATAAGATGATCGTAATGAAATTTTTATTTCCAAGATAAATGGTACACTGATCATTTGCCATTATAATTAAAAATCTATCCCCTTTTTAGAAGCGATTATTGATTTATTTCAATAAAAATATAATGAAAATTAATAGAAACTTATACAAAAATGTAACTCCGTAAAATTTATCATATTAGGGTGCAGCATAATCTAGATTTTAATTTACAAAACTGAAATCTTTTTAATAATTTATTGAAATCAAATAGGAGAATATTACCGGAACTTTGTGATTATCAACGAAATATTTTCGATCAATAAATAATCCACTTTATTAATCATTAAAAGCAAGGGCAGCCATGAAAAAGAAGTCTATCTCAATTATCTCTGTTGGAATTATTGCCATTCTTGTTGTGGCATCCTGTTCTGAAAAACCAGAAGAACCAGTAATTCAAGAAACCACAGGCATAAGGTCTGTTACAACTTATGCCCCATCCAGGGTAACAATGACATCTGCAGAAATAAGAGTCGGAACAAATCTCTATGCAAATGAAGCAATTACCAAAAGAGGTATCCTAATAATTGAATCCTCGAATCCTGCTTTATCAGATCCTACAAAAGGGGTTGAGTATATTGCAGCACAATCTTCAACTGGGAATAATGATGAAGAGGTATATTCGGTTAATCTTTCAGATCTTAAAGCAAATACGGTCTATACGTATATGGGCTTTGCCTGCACTGAATCAGAAACCTACTATGGTAGTACAAAGCTACTGGTAACTTCATTCGGGACTGTTATTGATGCAGAAAAAAATGAATATCAGACAGTAAAAATAGGCACCCAGATATGGATGCGGGACAATATTAAATCAACAATTTACTTTGACCAGGAATCCATACAAGGGTGTCTGGACAAAGGAACTGCACAAGGGTATGGAAAGCATTACACATATTCTGCTGCAACAAGGATCTCACCTGACAGTAAAGCAGGTCCGGCACAGGGAGTATGTCCAACCGGATGGCATGTCCCAAGTGATTCAGAATGGCAGCAACTGCTGACATATATAGGTGTTCCCACTGATCAGACTAAATCTCTTGGATTAATTGGCGATGGCCAGGCTGGTAAACTCAAAGATGCAGGAACAGAATTCTGGACAAATGAGATAATGAATAATGTAACCGGATTTTCAATTATGCCTGCCGGGATTTTGAATCCGGATGCCGGGGATGAGTGCATTCAAACAGCTTTCTGGTCTTCTACTCCATACATTTATTACGGATTCCAGGTAAACTCTGAGAAAATCTTAAGAGGTAATGATGAAGCTGATTGCGCTTGCGGAATATCAGTAAGATGTATTAAAGATTGAATGATCATTCTTATATAAAAATGATCTTATAAAAATACAGTATATTAAATGTCCTTATCAAGCTCTATAAAAGCCACCTGTAACTATAATCTTCAGGTGGCTTTTACTCAATATTTCATCAAGCTCAAAGGCTTCTAAAAAGTTTCATCGCGAATATTTAGAAGAGTCCATTTTAATATTTTTGCATTTGTGAGTATTGTTTAGGAACTTTGCCTTTTGGAACACCTTATACCAAGGTTATTATACTAGAAATGTTCCTATGGCAGATATTTCCGGCAATGATCAGATTTTTCTAGACAAACTTAAAGGGATTATTCTTGCCAACCTGGGTAATGAGAATTTTGGCGTAGATGATCTGGCCAAAGAAGCAGGTATTACAACCCATACGCTGAGAAACAGACTTCATGATATTACCAACAAGAATATTGCCCAGTTTATCCGTGAAACCAGGCTGCTTAAATCACTTGAGATTCTCAAAAATGAAAGGCTGACTGCAGCAGAAGTGGCATATAAAACCGGTTTCAGCAGTCCTACCTATTTTAATACTTGCTTTCATGAGTATTTCGGATATTCCCCGGGAGAAGTAAAAAAAGGCACCATTAAGTCTTTTGGAGAAACAGATCAGACAAACAAAATCAAGAAAATATATCAAAGAAAAAGGATCTGGATAAGGACTATTCTTGCATTATTTTTTATTCTCCTAATTCTCTTTTTTGCGATCACAGGATTTTATCAGCGTGCCAGCAGAGATCCGAAAGATTCAGAAAATAAGGTTTCAAGTGACCCTAAATCAGTGGCAGTGATCCCTTTTAATAACCTCGGGGATAATAATGCAGATCAATATATTATCGATGGTATAATGGAGGAAATTCTCTACAACCTTGGAAGAATTCATGAGTTGAGGATAGTATCCCGTATTTCGGTAGAACAATACCGCAAAAGCAATATCCCTGCATCTGAAATCGCCAAAAGACTGAATGTAGAATACATTGTGGAAGGAAATGGGCAGGTATATGGCAATTCATTACGCCTCTGGGTAAAAATAACTGAAGGTAAAAAAGATATACAGATATTTAATGATTCATACCAGGTTGAGCTTAGGAGAACTGAAGATATCTTCAAATTGCAAAGCCAGATTGCGCAGAAAATCGCTTCAGCTCTCAAGACTTCATTTACCCCATTGGAAAAAGAGGAGATGGAAAAAACCAGTACTTATAGTCTTACAGCATATGATTTTTTCCAGAGAGGAAGAAATGAGCTTGTAAAGGTCGGATTGTACGGAGAAGGCATTGAAACACTGGCAAGAGCTGAATACCTTCTTCGCAAAGCCCTGGCATATGATCCTCAATATGCACAGGCTTATTCTTCTCTGTCCAATATTTACTGGAGCCGTTTTGATTTTGTTTTTAATAGTCCGGATTTCGATATCAATGTTTGCAATAGATACCTGGACTCTATGCGGATCATGGCAGATCTTGCCCTTTCCTTTGACCACCGTTTACTTGATGCACGGAATGCAATGGGATTCTACTATTGCATAAAGGGTACGCCTGACCAGGCCCTGGCAGAATGGGATAAGGCTATAAAGTATAATCCAAATGATTTTTTTGCATATTCATTTAAATCGCGTGTATATTTTTACGTTGACATGCTTAAATCAATTGAATACAATCATAAAGCCGCTTCCCACAATGATGGTTCCACTCTGCCATCCTCCATCAGAGTGATCGCTTACAGATATTTTGAGGCTGGATTTCCGGAACAGGGTAACTTTTATCTTCTCGAAGCGCTGAAACTTGATGGTGATTCAATTATGTTTTCAGACAGTAAAAACATGCTGGGAAGAGATAAAAAAGATCCTATTGAAAATGCAATTTATTACATGGAGGAAAGGTGTAAGACAAATCCAAATAGTTTGGTCTATTTTTGCTTAGGATACTATAACTTACTGTTAGGTTTGAATCAAGAATCACTGAATTATTTCAAAAAAATTGACGCTGCTAAATTTGCTCTCTATTATCCACAGTATAATTACATATTCAGAACATGGCTTGGCTTTACCTGCCAGAAAAACGGATACACCCGTGATGCTGATTCCTGCTTCAGTAATCATATTGATATGTGTACAAAAAAAATGCCTCTGATACCATTCTGGTACAGGCCAAATGCATTATATGGACTTGCTGGGGCATACTTATGTATGGGAAACAAACAAAAGGCCTATGAAATCTTAGAGCTCTTAAGCCAGTATGAAAGTTATGGTTCAGAATATGTATATTGGTTGAAAAATGATCCGGTATTTTCCGGAATAAGGAATGAACCTGAATACCAGAAAATAGTTAAGGATGTTGAAAACAAATACCTTGCGCAGCATGAAAAAGTAGGAAAATGGCTTAATGAGGGAGCTTTGAAAAATTAAATGTATCTTTTACACTTATTATTTTCCTTTAATCATATGGTTCATCATATGATATGTATGCTATTATTATAGGTTTATAAGCCAATTTCTTGGCATCTATCCAAAAACCAGTTACCTTAGTGTCTGAGTATTAAAATGATTTCATATGAAATACAGAAAGCTGGGCAGAACAAACTGGGAAGTAAGTGAAATCGGTTACGGAATGTGGGGAATGGCCGGATGGAAAGGTTCGGAGGATAAAGAATCAATGGAATCTCTTCAGCTGGCGGTACACCTTGGCTGTAATTTCTTCGACACTGCTTGGGGATACGGAAGAGGGAAAAGCGAAGGATTCCTTGGAGAACTTGTAAGATCGAATAAGGGGAAAAAACTTTATACAGCCACTAAAATGCCTCCAAAAAATTTCCAGTGGCCCAGCAGACGTGAATACACCTCAGACGATTGCTTTCCTCCCGAACATATTGAAGAGTATGTTGAAAAGAGCCTTAAAAATGCAGGACTTGACTCCTTCGACCTGATGCAGTTCCATACATGGGAAGACTCATGGCTCAAGGATGACAGAGTTATGAACAAGATGCTTGATCTTAAAAATCAGGGACTTTTTCATGCTATTGGATTAAGCCTTAACAGATGGGAGCCATGGAATGGCGTCAAAGCTGTAAAAAGCGGACTTATTGATGCTGTTCAGGTCATATACAATATATTTGATCAGAATCCACAGGATGAACTTTTCCCTGCATGCAGGGAAATGAATGTTGGCATTATTGCCAGGGTTCCTTTTGATGAGGGAACACTGACAGGAACCCTTACTAAAGATAGCAGATGGACCGACGGAGACTGGAGGAATACTTACTTCGTTCCTGAAAACCTGATTCCCAGCGTCGAAAGGGCTGAATTACTTAAACCCCTTGTACCCGAAGGGGAAACTATGCCCGGCATGGCACTCAGGTTCATTCTTGGTGAACCTGCTGTAAATACAATAATTCCCGGTATGAGAAAACCGGCTCATGTCAGATCAAATCTTTCAACCAGTAATACCGGACTCCTGGATCCTGGATTAATAAAAAAACTTGAAAAACACCGCTGGGACAGGAAACCAAGTGAATGGTCACAATAAGATATTGATACCAGGAAATACCTAATTTGTTCCTTCCAATGGACCACCATTACATTCTTGTCAGTAAACTTAAGCCGGGTAGAATAATCCTTCCTATTCTGCTCGGACTGGCTGTTGTAGGTTGGTTTATTTTCAGTGAAATTAATACTTCTTTTGTTTCCAGGCTTGTATTTACATGGAAATCAGCATTATGGATATTGGTTGCCTGGCTATGTATGGTAGGCCGTGACCTGGGATATATGATAAGAATCAGGATCCTTACCGGCAATAACCTTACCTGGCGCCAGACCTTCAGGGTAATAATGCTATGGGAATTTACTTCTGCCATAACCCCTTCAACAGTTGGAGGAACAGCAGTTGCAGTTGTATTCCTTAACAAAGAAGGGATAAGCATCGGTCGCAGCACATCAGTAGTACTGGCCACATCTTTCCTCGATGAACTTTACTTTGTGATAATGCTTCCCGTGATCATACTTTTTGTTGGCCAGGATGCATTATTCATTACCTCCCTTCAGGGAACCGGAATGGCCTTTCTAAACAAGCTTCTGATATTTACTGCAATCGGATACGGGGTTATCCTGATGTGGGTCCTTCTGGTTGGATACGGACTCTTTGTTAATCCTGAAGGAATCCGGAAATTGCTTACCGGATTATTCAAACTTCCTGTTTTAAAAAGATTTCATGATGCCGCGGTAAAGGCAGGCGATGACATTGTTGAGAGCTCTCACGAACTGAGTAAAAAAACTTTAATGTTCTGGATAAAAGCTGTTACATCTACTTTTTTATCATGGACATCAAGATACTGGGTTGTGAATGCCATTCTGGTTGCATTTTTTGCTGTAGGTGATCACTTTCTGATTTTTGCCCGCCAGCTGGCAACCTGGATAATGATGATAATAAGCCCTTCCCCCGGAGGAAGTGGCTTTGCAGAATTAATTCTTAGCAGATACATATCCGATGCTATTCCAGGAGATGCTGTTACTGCAGGCAGTATTGCACTTGCCATCGCAATTATCTGGAGACTTTTAAGCTATTATCCTTACCTGATAATTGGTGCTTTCATTGTTCCCAGGTGGATAGAAAGAAATTTTATCAAACCTGTGACTAAAAAGAAATAGTTTTTTGCTAAATTAGGTGTTTGGTCCCGTAGCAAGTTCAGCTGAATTATGAGTGAAGAGATACTTAAAGCACTTATGGAGTTATTCGCCCTGATCGTCAAGCAGGACGGGGGTATGACTGCCAATGAGCGTGAGTATGTTTTTAATTTTCTCAGAAAACAGCTTACAAGTGAATCTGTTAAGGGATATCTTGCCTTGTTCGATGAACAGGCAGGACCGGTTACTTCTAAACTGACTGAGAAAGACCCTGCAGTCCCCTCGGTAAAAGATTCAGTTAAGATCTTTGCCATCTGCAAGAAAATTAATAAAACCCTGAACCAGGTACAGAAAGTTGTCGTTCTGGTACAGCTTTATGAACTCATTAATGCAGACAGGCAGTTTACTCCTCAACGAATGAACATAATAAATACAGTCGCTGAGGTATTCAGGATTTCTTCTACAGAATTTGCAGCAACAGAACAATTTATAAAAAACGATAAACCTGATAATCTGGTCAATCCGGCTATTCTGGTTCTCTCCCCAAAGGATGAAGAATGCGAATTTTGCAAAAAGCTTCTTACGGGATATCACGATACCAGGATCTGCGTGCTCAGGATGGGAAGCGTTGACACATACTTTGTAAAATACTACTCTCAGGATCAGCTGTTTCTTAATGGTCTTCCGATAAGTGCAGGACATGTTTATACCTTTGCCAAGGGAGGTTCAATCAAATCGCAGTTCGGACAACCAATTTATTACAGTGATGTAAGCTCTCACTTCATGTCTGAGGTGATTATTCATAAGATATCATTTAATGTTGAAAATCTTTCATACCAATTCAGTGAAGGACAAACTGCCATTGACAATATCAGCTTTTCAGTTGAAGAAGGTAAGCTTATAGGTATTATGGGAGCCAGTGGTTCCGGTAAAACAACACTGCTCAATCTTTTGAGCGGTGTACTTAAACCCACTGCAGGCAGAATCAGAATTAATGGTCTTGATGTAATTGAAAACAGCAGGAATCTTGAAGGAGTCTTTGGATATGTACCTCAGGATGATCTGTTAATAGAGGACCTGACAGTTTTTGAAAACCTGTACTATGCTGCTTGTCAATGCTTCAGAAATAAAACTGAGGCAGAGATTACAAATATTGTCGATAAGACCCTTGCAAACCTGGGCCTGCTTGAGAAAAGGGAACTGAAGGTAGGTACTCCTTTCAATAAGGTAATAAGCGGGGGACAAAGAAAAAGACTCAATATTGCTCTTGAACTGATAAGAGAGCCGCTGGTACTGTTCCTGGATGAGCCTACATCAGGTCTTTCATCCAGAGATTCTGAAAACCTGATGGATCTGCTAAGGGATCTGACCCTTAAAGGGAAGCTTATATTCAATGTTATACATCAGCCTTCATCTGAAATATTCAAAATGTTCGATAAGGTCATCATCCTTGACAAGGGTGGATACATGGCCTGGTTCGGCAATCCGGTTGATTCAGTTGTACATTTTAAAACCGCGGACCTTCAGATAAATTCAAGTCAGGGAGAATGTCCTTCATGCGGAAACGTAAACCCTGAAACTATATTTAACATTATTGAAACCCAGGTTGTTGATGAATTCGGGAGATATACTGAACGCAGAAAAGTAAAACCCGTTGAATGGGCAAACAGCTTTAAATCCAAATTCCCGCTTAAACCGGTACCCGAGGTCAGGGAGTCACCTCATAAAAACCTTGACCGGCCGGGAGTTATCAGACAATTCAGGATATACCTTGAAAGGGATATCAGGAGTAAATTGGCCAACCGTCAGTATTTGCTGCTTACTGTACTTGAAGCTCCGGTTCTGGGTTTCATATTGTCCTTTATTATCAGATATATTCCCGATCCCAAATCGGATGTATATATATTTTCAGAAAATGAGAATATCCCGATTTACATATTCATGAGTCTGATTGTTGCTCTTTTTCTGGGACTTACAATTAGTGCTGAAGAGATATTCCGCGACAGGAAGATCCTCAAAAGAGAGCGGTTCCTGAATTTAAGCAGGGGAAGCTATCTTATGTCAAAAGTAGCTATTCTTATAATCATCTCTGCCTCACAGTCACTCTTATTCATAATGATTGGTAATCCGATACTCGGAATCAAAGGACTCTATTTCAATTACTGGCTCGCACTTTTTACAACAGCGTTCTGTGCCAATATGCTCGGATTGAATATTTCTGCTTCATTCAATTCAGCAATTACAATATACATCGTTATTCCCCTTCTGATAATACCAATGATGGTACTTAGCGGAGCCATGTTCCCGTTTGATAAGCTGAACAGGATCATTGGCAATATAGATAAAGTCCCCGTGATTGCTGAACTTATGCCAACAAGATGGACCTACGAAGCATTAATAGTGAGTCAGTTCAAGGACAACAGGTACAGCAGTGTTCCGTATACTAAAGATGGCCGGACGTATTTTCAGATACAGATGGATATTAGCAGGGCTGAATTCGATAAAGTTCACAGGATTAAAGCATTGCGTGATGCAAATGAAATCTTATTATCAGAATACAGGAACCATATGAGGAATCTGAGACTGAATCCTGACCAGTCGGTAAGAAAAAATACAGTTCAATACAGTAAGCTTGAACTGCTTAAAAATGAATTATCTGAAATGTCAGCTTATAACAACATTGAACCATTTGTTTATATAGAAAAGCTGGTTCCTGAAGATTATGACCTGGAGGTTTCTGATTCTGTTGTCAAATACCTTGACAGAATGGACAGATATTTCAGCAGTACATCAAACAGATCAAGCGACATTAAGGATCGTTTCTATAATGCCAATTCTTCAACACTTAAAAAACTTGAGGATGATTATTTCAATTATAAGCTTCAGGAAATTGTTACCAAACCTTATGAAAGAAAGAAAATTCTGGAATACAAGAATGAATTAATTCAGAACATCGATCCAGTTTACCTTGAGCCTGAAAGACGCGGACCACTTGGCTTCAGAACTCACTTTTATGCCCCTTCAAAGTATATATTCGGAATGAAGGTTAATACCTTTACTTTTAATATTATCCTTGTATTGTTTAGTACAATCCTGCTCTACGCAATCCTGTACTTTGAATTGCTGGGTAAGGTGGTAAATTCTATTGAAAATTTAAAATTCCGAAAAAAAATATTATAGTAATGTTAGTCAGTTTTTTTGTATTTTTGTAACACATGACAGCCTATGAAGGGTAAAATTATTTTTTTAACAATTTCAATGGTTCTTTGCTTTTCATGCAGAAACAGCGGAACGAAAAATGCAGAATTTATATTCCCTGAGGCTGACTCCATACCATTGTCAGAGGCTGAAAAATTAAGCCCTGAAGCGATCGAGGATATAGCTAAGAATATTTCCTCTCCTGTTGAAATTGCCAACCTGCTGCAAATGCTTGAAGTTCCTTTTTCACAGGAATACCTTGCCGCTTCTATTGATGCGAATAAGGAGAGTACAAATTTTAATAAGGCAATGAAACTTGGTATTCTGGGGGCAGATCTGGGATACCTGAATATGTATGAAAAAACAGGTTCATCGCTTGATGTCTTGTCATCCATCAGGAAACTGGCCGAAGATATTAATGTCGGGCAATTTTTTGATTTCGAAACAATAAAAAAACTTTCACAAAACAAATCAAATCTTGATTCACTCCTTTACATTTCGATTGATTCCTATGAGCAGATAGATAATTATCTGAGAAGCAATGACCGTGGTCATCTTTCATCTCTTTTGGTTATCGGGGTATGGATTGAAGGACAGTATCTTGCAACACAGGTAGTAAATAAATTTCCTGATAAAATTCTAAGAGACAGGATTGGCGAGCAGAAGATTATTCTAAACGACCTTCTATTGCTTATTGCCCCTTATTGCAATAACAGCCAGGAATTTACTTCCCTGTGCAAGGACCTTAACCTGCTTAAAGATAAATACCGTGATGTAAGAATAACATATACCCAGGGGGAGCCGGTTGCCTCAGAAAAAGATGGTGGACTGGTCATAACCCAAACGGAAACCAGTGTTGTGGAAATGACTGACGAACAACTCAAAGAACTAATTGAATTTACGGGCGAAATCAGGAACAGACTGATATCAAATGATTAATATGAAAAGATATTTAATTACCATTTCACTTTTTGTATCATTTGGATTATTGCTGGCAGGCCAGGAAACTGATCCATTTGTTAGTAAATGTGTACTGAGTGCAGGCAATGATGCCAAGTATCTGAAGGATTTCAGGATACAACTTGGAAAAGCTACTGAACAGAATGATCTCAGGTATAAGGCCAACATGTCCCTGTGGAAGAATACAAAATACAGATTCAGCATGTGCAGCACAGAAGATTCTCAAGGACAGCTCATCCTGAGTATTAAGGATGATGCCAATAAGGTGGTCCTTTCCTCATATGATAAGAATTCCGGGAAAACATATCCGTTTGTTGATTTTGTTTGCAATAAAAGTGGTATTTACCAGCTCAATTATGATTTCAAAGATGGCCAGCAGGGTTCAGGGGTAGGCATCGTCTCAATGGTCAAATAGATTACTCTAAAGAAAAATATACAGCGCCTGAATTAAAAGTACAAGAACAAGTAGTGCTGTAAAAAATATTTCCGAAACAATTTTCCTTTTCCAGTAAATAAACTGGTGCGAAAAGAAATAACTTACCGGTATTCCCAGAAGCCATATTATCTCAACAGACGCAGAGGGAATTGCCAGGTATACAGCTAGTGATATTACAAAGATCCATATCAGAAGAGAGAATGTTTTTCTTGATTTAATTTTCTTTGTATTCTGAAGCATAAGGATATAACCGATACTTATTATCGAGATTATTGCTTCAAAAATCATTGTTACAATGGTCAGTCGTGTAAAAGAATAGACCTGAGACCTGTTGAACAGATTGTTATAAATCAAGGTGAGTAGTTCATCCGGATCATTTCCAAGTACATAGTATAACCCAAATGTTATCAGGTATGGTGTAATCAGACCCAGAAGGGTAACAGCAATTTCGGATATGCTAACGGTCCTCATTAATGCTATACCAATAAATACAATAATGCCAAACCAGATTAGGTTGCCATAGAATAAGCTTCCGGTACTTATCAGAATACCTGCATCAAAAAAATTATAAGCAACACCCTGCTTATGGTATCCCGCCATAATCCTTTTTAGAGCAACCATAAACAGAAGAGAGGCAGGCAGGGCAGGGTTTAGCATCTGGAACTCGGGAAACATTGCTACTAACAGCGCAAATAATAAGGCTGGCAGAAAAGTACGCTCATTGATAAAGAAAATAGTTGTATTGAAATTTATGATAAGAAATACCACGATAACAGCTACTGAAAAGGAAAGGATAACTGATGGTAAATGCCCCTTGCCCATAGCGTTGAGAAGAAGGCTGTAAAGTGGCATATGTGTATCATTGCTGTGAGTCTGGGGCAATACAGGACTTAAAAAGGCGCTTAGCCATACCGTAGCAAAAATTACTGCGATAAAGAAAATTACTGCAGGACTTGTACCTTTAAAGAATTTTAATAGCATATGAACTTATAAGTCAAATCCTATATCACGCCTGAAATATATTCCGTCGAATTTAATAAAAGACAAATTATAATATGAACGTGAAAGGGCCTCTTTTACAGAATTTCCCCATGAAGTAACAGACAGGACTCTTCCTCCTGATGTAACAACCTTATCTCCATCCGATTTCGTTCCGGCATGAAAAACCACACTTTCAGTTACTCCGTTTAAACCTGTTATTACCTTCCCCTTTTCATAATCGCCCGGATATCCTCCTGATACTGCCATAACGGTTGTTGCATACCGTTCATCAATTTCAAGAATCCTTTTTTGCAGATCCCCTTCTGCCACTCCTTCTATTAATTCAAACAGATCAGATTTAATACGCGGAATTACAACTTCTGATTCAGGATCACCAAGACGGGCATTGTATTCAATTACAAAAGGCTCACCGCTTACATTTATCAATCCAAAGAAAATAAAACCCTTATACGTAATATTTTCCTTTGCCAGGCCTTCAACAGTCGGATCAATTATTCTTTTCCTGACCTTTTCCATAAAAACATCATCTGCAAAAGGAACCGGTGAAACAGCCCCCATACCTCCTGTATTCAATCCTTTGTCACCTTCGCCTATCCTTTTGTAATCCTTGGCTTCCGGTAATAGTTTATATGTATGGCCGTCTGTAATAATAAAGACAGAAAGTTCAATTCCCTTCAGAAACTGCTCTATTACAACCTTTTCGCCAGCTTTTCCGAATTTCCCGTTCAATATTGATAAAACCTCCTTCTCTGCTTCATCAAGACTATCAATAATCAGGACACCTTTACCGGCCGCAAGACCATCAGCCTTAATAACATAAGGGGGATTTAAGGTACTGAGATAGGAGCGGACTCCGGCTGCTGTTTCCTTATTAAAGCTACGGTAAGATGCTGTAGGAATATTATGTCTGATAAGGAACTCCTTGGCAAAATCCTTACTGCCCTCAAGCCTGGCTGCCGACTTATCAGGGCCGATTACCGGGATATTTCTGATATCCGGATCTGAAAGAAAAAAATCATGAATTCCTTCCACCAGCGGAGCCTCCGGTCCTACAACCACTATATCAATCTTGTTTTTAAGTACAATATTTTTAACATCCTGGAAATTCCCGGGATCTGCATTCAGGTTTGTTCCTGACTCTGATGTTCCGGCGTTCCCAGGAGCAATGAAAATTCTGCTGACTTTTTTACTCTGTGCCAGTTTCCATGTAAGAGCATGTTCCCTGCCTCCTGATCCAAGAATTAAAAGATTCATCTGAATGGTATTTTAAGTATCCCAAATGTAGCATTTCAGACTCAGAAACAAAACAATATTCCAATCCTGAATCAGCCTGCATCATTCACCTTGTAGTGCTTTGAGAATGTCTGCATTACAGCCTCTACATATGTTTTTGATACCGGGATATCTGCAACCGAAAGGTTATCAAACTCAAGCTTCAACCCGTCCCGATCCCTTCTGATAACCTTAACCTTCTCAAAATTAACCATATATGACCTATGGCATCGAATTACATCAGATCCTGCAAAACTCTCCTCGACTTTTTTAAGTGTATCCCTCAGAAGATATTTCGAAACCTTTTCCTTATTAAGATAACATATTGAAACATAATTCTCAGCAGACTCCAGATATAACAAATTCTCCTTCTTTACCGAAAACTTAAGTATACCCTTATCATCGTAAAAGGGGATCATATCCCTGGTAGTGTTGGCTGTCGTCTGGCTTTCAGCAAGTCTTTCTATCAGCTCTTTCTTGTCCCGCCAGGAAAAATATAGCCAGAGAACAGAATAGGGAAGCAGCAGGACAAGTGCAGTATATCTTGATGAGGATTTAACAAGTTCGGCAAACATTCTGGGGTCCTTTAACACAACTTTTTGAAAAAGCCCATAAAACAAAGCCATTGAAAGCACCTCGGCAAGGATCCATAAAAGATATTGCCATAATCTGATTGAATGCAGCTTGCTTACATTATACATTATTATCCGGCTGACAACCACAACAAGTACCCCGGTAAGTATTGTAAGACTCGAAAAAGTGAAAAACTGGAGTTTGGTAAGGATATACCACTTATCAGCTCCGAATGGTTCATATATATTGATGAAAACGAGGGCAAAGAGGGATGTGAATAAAATCAGTCTGACAATATTTCCTTTTTCATTCAAATAAGGCGGAGCAGGCTTATCAAAGTCAACCATAGTTCTTTTTTGATATGGCAAATTTAACTTTTTTACTGTCAGATGGAATTACTGCAGATTATTTAGATAATATTCCATTACTGATTTCGTCCCAAATAGATGAATTCTGTCACTCATTTTTTGATTTCATCCCAAAGCAGGGTAGCCTGAAACATTAATTTGCAAACCATTTGTGCCCGGCATTTATTTGCATCCTGTTATTGACACCCTGTAATATGAATTATACACAAAGTCATACTGAACTTAAATCAGTATTCAGCCCGGAATCAGATCAAATAAATATTTCCTGGTCAGGGGTAAAGATTAACAATGTCAGGTTTCAGACAGGATTCACTGCAGGTGACTTTCTCCATATCCAGGACCATCTGATAACTGAAAACAGCTCCTTTTCATATCCGGTATTTTCTCCTCCTTCAAAAAGCAAGAAGGTGATTCTTCTGCTCCACGGACTAAATGAAAGAAGCTGGGGCAAGTATCTTGCCTGGGCTCACTGGCTTTCGGAAAACACCTCCAGTTATGTAATTCTTTTCCCTATTTCGTTTCACATTAACAGGTCGCCTGAATCATGGAAAGATCCAAGAATTATGCTACAGGTGGCTAAAACAAGGAATACCGAAATCAGGAAAAATGAAATGTCAAGCTTTGCCAATGTAGCGTTAAGCAACAGGCTAACAGAAGATCCCATGCGATTCTTCAATTCCGGACAGCAGACAGCATCGGATCTGATCCATCTGCTTAAGACTATCCGGATTGGTGTTCATGAAATAATACCTCCGGGTTGTCGTCTGGATATTTTTGCTTATTCCATTGGAGCATTCCTTGCTGAAATTCTGATGTTATCCGATCCGGAAAACCTTTTTTCTGATTCCAGACTTTTTATTTTTTGCGGAGGATCTGTCTTCAGTAACATGAATGGCCGGTCAAAATTAATTATGGACACTTATGCATTCAACAAAGTTTATAACTTCTACCTCAACGACTTTGAGAATAGAATCAAAGAAAAAGGCAGGATTGCAGAGTTCCTACGGTCAACACAGATTGGAATGGCATTCCGGTCGATGATTGACAGAAGCAGGTTCAGGTCATTCAGGGAAAGCAGGTTCAGGAAACTCAGAGATCAGATCCGGTGCATAATTCTCGCCGGAGATACCGTTATCCCTCCTGATGGAGTAGTTGCAACATTAAGTGAAACCAGGTCCGCACAAACCGTAAAAATTATGGACTTCCCCTTTGCCTATACACATGAAAATCCTTTTCCGGTACTTGGCTTTTCTGACAGTAAAAATGTTGACAGGACTTTTGAAACGATATTTGAGGAGGCCGGATTATTTTTTGCTTAAGAATGTCTGAGAATTACTCCGGAAGGATAAATTTGTAACCCCTGCCCCTGGCCTCCCTGATAAACGAATCCAGAAATAATGGAGAGCTTGACATTTCAGAATCATGCAGTGCTATGACTGATCCGGGTCTGATCAGTCTCAGCAGCACTCCTAATGTTTCTTCCCGGCTAAATGTATTATCAAAATCGTATGGCATTATATCCCAGAATACTATTTTATAACAGGATCTCAGCTTCAGATATTGACCTATTTTCAAACGGCCATAAGGAGGTCTGAAATACCTGCCGGGAATATACTTTGCTGCCTTTTCAACATCGTCAGTATATTGTTTTACTCCGGTAAACCAGCCATCCGGATGAGAGTAACTATGGTTACCTGTTAAATGACCCTCTTTTAAAATGCGCTGAATCAGATGGGGATAACGTTCAGCATTCTCCCCTTTACAGAAGAAGAGTGCCTTTATATTTTGCTCCTCAAGTGTTTTGAGTATTGCAGGAGTAGATATTTGATTGGGACCATCATCAAAAGTAATACAGAGCAGTTTCTCTCCTGTTTTTATTCTGAAAAGGGCTCCGGGAAATAACCACCCTGAAGCCAGGAATGGTCTGAAGATCCTCATGTATCTTTATTTTGCAGAGTATAATCTGCTGTAATAATTGTTTAGTTCGGGTTCCAGTTTTGCAATCATGTCTGCCCGGTTCAGGCGGACCGATAAATTGTATAAATCAAGCAGAGACTGCATGTTGATACCTGTTGAATACTCTAGTCCGAACCTCTCTGCTGCCCTCAGACTAAGAGTATAATCAAGGTATTCTTTTGAATAACTGAGTATTTCATCCACCAGCAGGTCGGACTCCTCCTTTTTTCCCGAAAGGTATAATACTTCTGCAATTCCAATTGAAAAGAAATCATTTGGAATCTTTTCGGCAGGAACAATTTCGAGTGCACGGTGAGCAACATCTATGGCTCTGGTTGTATCTCCTTTGGCCAGCAACTCAAAGGAAAGTGAAGCAAAAACTCTCCTGAAATTACTGAACATCCGCCTGTTGTTTTCGTCAAGATATACATCCGGATCTTCTGCATTTCCCCATTTAAACCTGTTCATAAGGTTATTATACATTTCCTCCGGATCAATCATACCAAACTCACCCTTTTCCCTTGTCTCAGTTTTGACTGGGACTACCCTGTAAGCAAGACCTTCCTGAATGAAATATTTTTCCAGCCCTTTATACTGGCTTGAGGGTACCGTAGTCGAGTAATATACGGGACGTTCCCATTTATTCGTGGAGAGAAGGTCCATTATTGCAAGATCTCCCTTAAAAGCATCAGATTCAGTGTATTCCCATAACAATGGGGATACAATTCTGTCCTTATAATATGGTTTAACAGTTCCATTTCTGAGGACGGATGCAGTATCAACATCTATAAGGAATTTATTTGCAGGCAGGTAATTCATATAATCTCCTCTCCCGCTGTAATCAATTCTGTATTTGTTGTCATCCATTCCTGCAAACTGAACGATCTGGCTTAATTCTACCGGTTTTTCCACCCTGTTGTTAACAGGTAACTGTTCCCTTTTACCTTCAATGTATTTCTCAGGTCCGAGAGTCAGAGGCATAGGATCAGAATCAAATGACTTCTGCCGCATCATTTCGATGTACCACCCGGCCTGAATATAACTCAGATTCGCTACTCTTACATCCGGTCTGACCTGTTCAACATCCTGAACATACCACACAGGAAATGAATCATTGTCACCATATGTAAAAAGAATGCTGTTTGGGGCAGTTGAATTAAGGTAATTAGCACCAATATCCCTGGCTGTATAGCGGTCAGACCTGTCATGATCATCCCAGTTCTGGAAGGCCATCAGTACAGGTGCTGCAAGTATAAGAGCAGTAAAGGTTATTGCAAGTGAAACTTTCTCACTGACAAACCTCCGGATCTGTTCGAAGAAAAACATGAAACCCATTCCTATCCATATTGCAAATGCATAAAACGAGCCTGCATATGCATAATCCCTTTCCCTTGGTTGATTCGGATACTGGTTGAGGTAAAGAATAATAGCCAGCCCTGTCATAATAAAAAATGCCATCACAAGCCAGAAGCCTGTATTATTTCTGTTATACTGCCAATATAAACCTGCAATCCCTATTATAAAAGGTAACAGGAAATATTTATTATTTGAAGGATTTGTCTTAAGATCAGAGGGTAAAGAATCAAGATTTCCAAGCCGTGCCTGGTCTATAAACTTAATGCCGCTGATCCAGTTTCCGTGAATCATATTCCCGTTGCCCTGGATATCGTTCTGCCTGCCCGCAAAGTTCCACATGAAATATCGCAGATACATAAACCCTACCTGGTACCTGAAAAAGTACCTTAAATTCTCACCAAAAGTAGGACAAACAATGGTTTCAGAACCTACAGTATATTTTCGTCCCTTTACCTGCCCCCAGTATTCATAAGCTTCACGGTGATCGCCATCAGAACTGTACATCCTAGGAAATAATGTAACAAATTTCTCACTATACTCATATTCAGGCCGGTAATAAGGTTCATATTTGCCGTCAATCTTATTATAGCCTGCAATAACCTTCGTCATTCCAACAACAGGTGCACTGTAATAGTTGCCAAAAAACTTTGGTGAACTTCCGTATTGCTTCATATTAATATAATATGACAGCGAGAATATATCAGAGGGATTGTTCTGGTTCATTGGGGGACGGGCTGATGATCTGATCATTATCATCGCATAGGATGAATAGCCGATCATTACAACCAGTACAACAGTAAATAAATAATTCAGAATTTTTCTGTTATGGGAAAGAGAATAATATATCCCGTATGCCAGACCTCCAAAAAGGAGTATTGTAAAGATAATAAGTCCGCTGTTATAAGGTAAACCAAGACTGTTTACAAAAAACAGTTCAAACCAACCGGCAACATGGGGAACGCCAGGAATCAGGACGAACACCATAAGACCAAGAAGTATAACTGAAAGAACCAGAGTCTTAATAACACCTTTGGTTGTTACTTCATATTTTCTGAAATAATAAACGAAAACGAGAACCGGTAAAACAAGCAGGTTCAGCCTGTGGATTCCAAGTCCCAATCCCATAATGTATGCTATCAGTATTATCCATCGGCCTGCATTGGGTTGATCGGCTTCTTCCTCCCATTTTAACATTGCCCAGAATACCAGACCTGTAACCAGGGAAGACAAAGCATATAACTCACCTTCTACTGCAGAAAACCAGAATGTATCTGAAAATGTGTAGGCAAGAGCTCCTATAACACCACTTCCAATAATAGCAGGAATCTGTCCGGATTCAAGAGGACTGTTCAGTGTATAAACTCTCCTTACAAGATGAGTAATTGTCCAGTAAAGGAAAAGGATTGCAAACGCACTGCAAAGGGCTGATAAGCCATTCATCATCAGTGCAACTTTTGATGTATCTCCGAATGCAAATAGTGTGGCAATTCTGCCAATCATAAGAAAAAGCGGAGCTCCCGGGGGGTGTCCGACCTGAAGTTTAAATGCTGAAAGAATAAACTCTCCGCAATCCCAAAAGCTGACGGTAGGTTCAACTGTAAGCAGATATACTGATAATGATATAAAGAAAAGAATCCATCCGGTAATATTGTTCAGGCGGCGGTAAGAGCCCCAAATTGAATCCATATATGATGATTTAATAATATTGTGAACAAAGAACGTAAAAAAAAATTATCCGGCCATTTAAACAATTCTATTTATCAACAATTTAACCATGGGTAATGACAGCGGTGAGATTTGTAAGTATCAACAAAAATACCTCCATGGCACTGATTTCCAGTGAGCTCCGGCATATTCAATCCCTACTCTCGGACCTGTTTTATAACCAGGTTTAATTCCTGTATCCTCCAGCCATATCCTTTCAGAGGTAACCAGGTCTTCACCGTAGAATAACTTGTTTATACCTAACTTTTTTGTAAGCTTTCCCGGGCCGCAGATATCACCAATTCCCCTGATCAGTACTGCCTGTGGTTCTCCGATAGGTCCGGTTACAATATTAAGCATCCAGTACATCCCGTAAATCAGATAAATATAAAGGTGGCCGCCTTCTTCAAACATTATTGAGGTCCTTAAGGTTTTACCCTTCGATGCATGGCAGGCTTTATCTTCCGTACCCCGGTAGGCTTCAACTTCTGTCAGAGAGTACCTGTAGTAGCTCTGGTCATTATTCTTTACAACAAGTACTTTACCTAACAGGTCAGGTGCAACTTCAAGAACATCACGTGTATAAAATTCACGGGAAATCCTCTGGCCCGGTTTTGCTATTTCAATAAGGGATTCTGTTTTCATTTTTCACCCATATTTTGAAAACATTTTCACCACCGGCATTATCCATGCGGACAAACTTCACCTGTCTTTCCGAAGGCTCAAGAATTATCTCATCGTAAATATATTTGTCGCTGAAACCAGCAATTGCCGCATCATTCCTGTCGCTGGCATATACAACCTTTTGTATTCCTGCCCAGTATATCGCACCAAGGCACATTGGGCAGGGTTCACAGGAACAATACAGAATGCAATTTTTAAGATCACGCGACTTCAGGGCTGTTGCTGCTTCCCTGATCGCCAGAACCTCTGCATGAGCAGTCGGATCAGAATTGACAACCACCCTGTTTACAGTCTCTGCAAGTATCTTTCCATCCATTGTAATGACTGCTCCGAAAGGTCCTCCGCCTTTATTAATACCTTCTTCTGCCAGTTTTATTGCACGTAATAGTAATGATTTATCATCTTTCATTTTTGCACTGATATTCTATTATTAGAGAGTATAAAATTAAGGTTGTTTTGGTTAACAGGAATAAATTCTGGTCAATATTCTTTTTTTTTATGAAATATGTTGTATTTTTGCAGTCCCGAAATTAAAAGGGTTTATTGGATTAACAGAAAGAATATCAATTAAAAAATACGTACAAGTGAACACCTTAAGCTACAAAACAGTATCAGCAAATAAGGCTACAGTAAACAAGGAGTGGGTCATCATTGATGCAGAAGGCAAGATTCTCGGAAGGCTTGCAACAGTTGTTGCATCAATGCTGAGAGGCAAGCACAAAACCAACTTCACACCGCATGTTGACTGTGGTGACAATGTGATTGTTATTAATGCTGAGAAAATCATTCTTTCAGGTGAAAAAATGACTGAAAAGGATTATACCAGGCATACCGGTTTCCCTGGCGGTCAGAGAATAGTCAAGGCTGAAAAGATGCTGAAAAAGAATCCGATCTCACTTGTTGAGATTGCGGTTAAAGGGATGCTTCCCAAGAACAGACTCGGAAGTGCTCTTTACAGAAATCTGCATGTCTATGCAGGCAATGAGCATCCTCATGAGGCACAGAAACCAAAGAAAATCGAACTTTAAAATTTTTAAGAAATTAATATGGAATCAATCAATGCTCTCGGAAGAAGGAAAGCAGCTGTAGCTAGAGTATATATCAGTGATGGCAAGGGAAAAATAACTGTCAATGGCAGGGATTATAAGGAATATTTTGGTGCTGAAACACTTCAGTATGTTGTAACCCAGCCGCTCATGGCTCTCAATGTTGCAGACAAATATGACATCAACGTCAATCTTGACGGTGGTGGCGTAAAAGGACAGGCTGAAGCTCTTCGTCTTGGAATCACAAGGGCGCTTGTTCAGATGGACCCCGAGTGTAAGACAAAACTTAAAGCTGAAGGTTTTCTTACACGCGATCCCCGTGAAG
>CALMJY010000164.1 GCA_937864815.1 uncultured Bacteroidota bacterium | reverse complement strand
AGTGGAAGGTAGTGGAACTTGAGAATGATTATATCAAAGTCCTTATATTCCCTGAAGTTGGGGGAAAAATATGGACAGCTATTGAAAAATCAACAGGCCAGCCCTTCATTTACTATAACCATGCAGTAAAATTCCGCGATATCGCAATGCGTGGCCCTTATACAAGCGGCGGGCTTGAGCTTAATTATGGAATTATTGGTCATACACCTAATTGTGCCACGCCGGTTGACTATATAATTCAGAACAATGATGACGGAAGTGTAAGTTGTATAGTAGGTGTTCTCGATCTGCTTACCCGCAGCAACTGGAGATTGGAGATCAGGCTTCCAAACGATAAAGCTTATTTTATAACAAGAACATTCTGGTATAATTCCACCCCTGTGTCGCAACCTTATTACCACTGGCTGAATGGTGGATATAAATCAGCAGGTAACCTTGAGTTTATATTTCCGGGAACACATTATATAGGACATGGTGGTGAATATGCCAGATGGCCGGTTAATGAGAAGAACGGCAAGAAAATTTCATTTTACGAAGAGAATAATTTCGGAGGGTATAAATCATACCATGTATTCGGCAAATATGCCGGATTCGCCGGAGGCTACTGGCATGATGACAAATTTGGTGTTGTAAGATATGGCAATTATGATGATAAAGCCGGAAAAAAGATCTGGATCTGGGGTCTTTCGCGGCAGGGCATGATATGGGAAAAGCTTCTTACCGATACAGATGGTCAGTATGTGGAAATGCAGTCGGGAAGATTGTTCAACCAGAATTCAGGAGGATCGCTCTATACTCCCTTTAAATACCTTTCATTTGCACCTTATGCCACTGATATATGGACTGAATACTTCTACCCTGTGCTCAGGACAAGAGGATATGTGGAAGCCAACGAATACGGAGCACTGAACCTGAAAATTGAGGATGGTTTTCTGAAAGCTTATTTTTCTCCTGCACAGAAAACTGATGATCTGCTTGAAATAAAGGAGGGAGATAAGGTCATTTACAGTAAGAAAGTAAGTCTTGATCCGTTGAAGACCTTTGCTGATTCATTAAAGTATAACGGAGATGATAAAAAACTCATGGTAACTATCGGCATCAATAAGTTAATCTACAGTTCTGATCCTAATTACCGGGTAATAAACAGACCTGTTGATGCACCCAAAGATTTTGACTGGAAAAGTCCATACGGATTGTATGTGGAAGGCAGGGAAGCTATGGATCAGAAGATGTACCCGCGTGCCGAGGAAAAGCTCAAAGCTGCAAATAAACTTGACAAAAACCATGTTCCGACACTTCTCAGGTTATCAGAACTTATGCTGAGAAACCTGCGTTATGAAGAAGCCCTGGACTATGCAAAAAAGGCCCTCAGTATCGATACACACGACGGAGAAACAAATTATTACTATGCTCTTGTTAATGACCGCCTGGGTAATACAACCGACGCAAGGGATGGCTACAGCATTGCCACTTTGTCTTCAGAATACAGGAGTGCAGCCTATACAGGATTATGCCGTTCATACCTTAAGGAAAAGGATTATACAAGAGCCCTGGGATATGCTGAAAGAGCAGTGGATTTCAACAGGTATAATATTGAAGCTCTTCAGATGCAGGCAGTTATATACAGGAAACTTGGGAATGAAACAAAAGCAGGGAGTGTTCTTACTACACTTCTTTCCTTTGATCCCCTGAATCATTTTTCAAGATTTGAAAAGTATCTGTCAGGGAGCAATGAGCAAAGTAAAAGTGATTTTTTATCACTCATACGCAATGAACTACCGTATGAAACTTTTATGGAACTTGCTGTGTGGTATTACAATACCGGTTGCAATGATGAAATGCTTAAACTGCTGGCCTTGTCTCCTGCAACACCGGAAGTTGAATACTGGCTGAGTTTTCTTCAGAACAGGAGCATTAATTTATCATCAGTAAAACCTGATTATTCATTCCCGTTCCGCTGGGAGTCAGCTGGAGTGATAGAATCACTGATTAAGAAAGAGAATCACTGGCTGCTTAAATTTCATCTGGCACTTATTTATAAGGACAGGAACAGGGTTGATGAATCAGTATCATTGCTGAAAGCATGTGGTGATACACCGGATTTTGCTCCGTTTTATGTGACCCGTGCTGAAATGCTAAAAGGGAAAGATGATTCACAAGCTGAAAAGGATTTAATAAAGGCTCTCTCTCTCGATCAGCAATGGCGATACCAGCAATACCTGGCAAACTATTACATAAGTCATGGTCAGTACGATAAAGCGCTTGGAATAACAACACCTTTTTATAAGTCACATCCTGATGATTTCAGGATGGGAACTGTTCATGCCAGAGCTCTTTTACTAAGCAAAAAATATAAGGAAGCCGATGCTCTTTTAACAGGTCTCAATATTATTCCTGTGGAAGGTGCAACAGGAGGGAGGGAGATGTACCGCGAAGCAAAACTGATGCAGGCTGCCCAGCTGATGCAGAAAAAGAATTACAATGGAGCCCTGAAGTTTATAAAGCAAGCCGACCTTTGGCCCGAAAACCTTGGTGTGGGCAAGCCATATGAAGAGGACATTGACATGCGTCTCGAGAACTGGATGAGCTACCTATGTCTTAGCGGCCTGAAGAAATCGCCGGAAGCTCAGCAAAAGCTCGAGGCAATCATTCAGTTTAAACCGGGTATAGAGAATACTGTAAGGAATTTTCTCCCATCAAATGCCGTTGTAACGGCATGGGGTTATGACAGAATGGGGATGAAGGATGAAGGACTTAAATGGCTTAATACCCAGATTGAAGCTTTCCCTAACTCAAAGCTCATAGAATGGAGCCGGGCTGTTTATCTTAAGGATGCAGGTTATACTCTTAATGAGAACGAAAAGGATGCAAATGCAAGGATAATAGACCTCCTGATGAAGTCTGAAGTTAAATAGAGGATGAAATGCTTTGAATTAACTTGGTAATAACTTCATTTTTAGTAATTTTATCCCGTTGACGTCATATTTATTGCATCCTGCTGATCCAATGAATAAGGAAAAGATATATCAGTCAGTTATTAATGACGGCCCGTTTGGCTATGCCTTACATGAAATCATTTTCAATAATGAAGGTAAACCGGTCGACTTCAGAATTATTGATTACAATAAGGTCTACGAATCCATAACAGACCTTAAATCCAATTCAGTTACAGGCAAAAAAGTCAGTGAACTTACTAGTACAAAAGGGAAGAACAGGAATGCTATTATTGAATTATACCACACAATTTCTTCAGATGGTAAAAATCAGAAAATAGAATTCTACTCAGACAGCCTTAAACACTGGTTCGATGTGAAAGTTATAAAAGTCGATGATGGATTTCTGATTACATTATTTGTGGATATTACATACCTGAAAAGTCTTCAAACCGAGCTTGATAATACGGGTTATCTGCTTATAGAGAATGAAAGACTTACACAACTGACCAAATCTCTGGCTGAAAGTGAAGAAAGTTATAAAAGCCTTTTCGATTATACGATTGTTGCAATTTACGTACTTGATGAGAATGGCATTTTTATTGACGTCAACAATGCTGCAACAAGAATGTATGGTTATGACAGGGAAGAGATGATAGGGTTTACTCCGGAAAAATTATCAGCCCCTGGCAGAAACGATATTGAAAAGAACCGTGGAAATATTCAAAAAGCCTTTAAAGGAGAGCCTCAGCGTTTTGAATGGTGGGGTCTCAGGAAGAATGGTGAGATTTTTCCAAAAGATGTGGTACTTAACAAGGGATTATACTTAGGAAAAGATGTGGTTTTTGCAATGGCAAGAGATAATTCCGAGCTCTTTCAGACACTTGATGCATTAAAGGAAAGTGAAGATAAATTCAGATCGTTAACTGAACAGCTTCCTGTCGGAGTTTACAGGACCACAATTGACGGGAAGATTGTTTATACCAATTTGGCTCTTGTTAGGATTCTTGATTATGAATCAGTTGATGAATTTCTGAAGATAAATGTCAGTAATTTATATACGAATCCTGAAAACCGGCAGAACCAGTTGAAAAAAGCTGAGAATAGTGCCGGGATTATTCAGAGTGAATTCCAGCTAAAGAAGAAGAATGGCGAAATGATATGGGTAAGGGATAACAGCCAATTGATATTTGATAAAAAGGGAAAACCGGAATACTTTGATGGAGTGCTTGAAGATATAACTGAAGAGAGAAATTCACAGTTAGCATTAAAGGAGAATGAAGCAAATCTTAAAGCTATAATTGAAAATACTCTTGAAAATATCTGGTCGGTCAACAGGAAATATGAGATCCAGTATGTGAATGAGGTTTTTGCATCATCTTTCCAGCGGACATTTGGCACTCTATTGAAACCGGGTGTTAATGTATTGGAAGCACTTCCTGAATTTCTGAAACCAATCTGGAAAGAGAGATATGACAGGGCGCTGAAAAATGAACATTTTTTATTTGAGGACAGGATAGATATCAATGATACTTCAATTTATATTGAGGTAGCAATGAACCCAATTGTTATTGATGGTGCTGTTGTCGGGATTTCAGCTTATGGTAAAGATGTAACTGAAAAGAAACTTGCCCAGATCCAATTGCAGTACCAGTCTGATCTGCGAAAACTGCTTGTTGAACTCTCCTCAGGTTTTATTAACCTTCCTTTAAAGGAAATAAAAAATGCCATCAACCAGTCACTCGAAAGAATCGGGGAATTTGTAGGTGCAGACAGGGCTTATGTTTTCAGTTATGACTTCAGGGAAAACACTGCGACAAATACTATAGAATGGTGCAGACCCGGTATAACACCGCAGATCGATAATCTTCAGAACATTCCGATTCAAGACTTTTCTGAGGTTGTTTCTGTCCATAAGCAGGGAGAAATGGTAAAGGTTGACAACGTAAATAACCTGCCTCAGGGCAGCCTGAGAACTCTCATGGAAATGCAGGATGTTGTCAGTTTGCTGACAATTCCCTGGACGAAGGAGGGTGAGTGCATTGGATTTGTAGGATTTGATTCTGTCAGACAGAAACATAAATACACTGTCTATGAACAACAATTACTTCAGGTTTATGCCCAGACTCTGGTGAATGCCATGGAGCGCCTTGAAAATGAGGAGAAGCTGATTGCAGCAAAGGAAAAGGCGGAGGAGAGCGACAGATTAAAATCTGCTTTCCTGGCAAACATGAGTCATGAAATCCGTACCCCCATGAGTGGGATAATTGGTTTTCTGAACCTTTTGAATGAACCGGATCTGTCAGATGAGAATAAAAGTGTCTACATCAATATTGTAACACAGAGCGGACACAGACTTCTCGATACTATTAATGACATTATTGAGGTTTCAAAAATTGAATCAGGAAGCTTACAGGTAAATATGTCGTCTGTTAATGTATCGGAGCTTGTAGGCTATTATAATGGGTTTTTCCGGCAGTTAACAACCCAAAAGGGACTGGAATATATTGTGAACAATAGCATTCCTTCCGGGATAAGGTATTTCAAAACCGATAAGAAAAAACTTGACAGCATAATTTCGAACCTGATAAAAAATGCCATAAAATTCACCCCCTCGGGATTTGTTGAGTTTGGATGTCGTCTGGATTATCAGAACCTTATATTTTATGTTAAAGATACCGGTGTTGGCATTCCGGAAGACAGGCTGGGGTCAATCTTTGAAAGGTTTGTACAGGCAGATCTCTCCGTATCCCGTACACATGAAGGATCCGGTCTTGGACTTGCTATTGTAAAAGCTTATGTTGAGATGCTGGGAGGATCAATAACTGTAGAGTCTACGGTGGGCAAAGGAACCCAATTCACTTTTTTGATGCCATATGTTGAAGATGACAACAATACAATAAGTCAGGAGCCTTCAGTCAGCGATAAAAAACTGCTGAGGGAAGGCACAAAGATTCTTATAGCAGAGGATGACTTCGCGAGCTTTCTTTATCTCCAGAAAGCACTTATGGGTGATGGTGTTACCTTTATCCGCTCAACAAACGGAGAGGAAACAGTCGAGATTGTAAAAAGCAACTCCGATATATCAGTAGTTCTGATGGATATTAAAATGCCGGGGATGAGTGGACTTGATGCAACGAGAAAGATACGGCAATTCAATAAATCAATACCAATCATTGCCCAGACTGCTTATTCACTTTCAGGAGACAGGGACCTTGCAATTGAAGCCGGATGCAATGATTATATATCAAAACCGATTAACAGAAAAGAATTGCAAAACCTTATCAAAAAATACACAGGAAGAACTTCCGGAAAATAGGTGTATTAAAAAATAATTTCCTAATGATAATATTCAGACTTTTCAGAAATCCATTTTTTATTTTATTGAATCTGGTAGTTTCTGCAGTGGCAATTTCTCAGGAATCAACCGAAAAACTTTCTCACAAACTGAAAGCAGGATGTAATTTCAGCATCAATACCAATGGAATAAGTTCCATCCCTTCATTTTCTCTTGGTGCTCCTGCAATTATAGCAGTGCCTTCATTTACCCTTGGTCGTTTCAATTATGAACCGATACTGGCCTATGATCTCGATATTCAACCCTGGTTCATTGATAACTGGCTAAGGTATAAAATTATTGACAGGCCCAGATTTGAATTCAGGACAGGGGCGAATTTCAGCATGTATTTCAGTGATTACAAGCTGGCTGATTCAACAATTCTTCAGGGACAAAGATACTGGGCAGCCGAGTTTACAGCTTTCTATAAGCCAACCGGTAGCAGTTTCATTTCTGCCTCTTACTGGAATGATAACGGGATGGATCCTGGAACAATAACAGGTCATTACCTTTCCCTGATGGCTGAAAGGTCTGAAATAAGTATAGGCAAATCTGTCATTCTGTCTGCCAATCTTCACTTGTTTTATATTGACTATAACGGGAACAATGATGGATTATTCATTTCTCCAAAGCTTACATCCTCTGTCAGGAAACTTCCGTTTACAATGTTTTTTCATGCTATTCAGGCAATTACCAGTAATATTTCGCCATTTCCCGGTTTTAGCTGGAACCTCGGACTGGCATATAGTATTTAATATTGTACCTTTCTTACTTTAATAACACATGTGAAAATGAAACAGGAATCTTTTTTGTTATTTTCCTTCATTTCAGCCCCTGCACTGATTTATGCCCATGAGCCCGGATATCTTTCAGAAAAACCGAATATAGTATTCATCCTCGCCGATGATCTTGGATGGAAAGACCTGGTATGTTACGGTAATCGTCATTTTGAAACTCCAAATCTGGATGCCCTCGCACAAAGCGGTATCCGCTTCACTCAGGCTTATGCAGCGTGCCCTGTAAGCTCTCCGACGAGAGCTTCTATAATGACCGGCAAATATCCTGCACGGCTTAAACTTACAAATTTTATTAAGGGTGAACGTACTGATCCTGAGTCCCCGGTTTTACCGGCTGAGTGGAAACCCTATCTTGAATCTGAGGAGATAACTATTGCTGAGTTGCTAAGGACCAGGGGTTACACAACAGGTATGGTTGGCAAGTGGCATCTGGGTGGCGGGGATTCCCTGGCTCCCTGGAAACAGGGATTTGATTATTCACGGATGATAGGTAAAAACGGTCTGGACTATTATAACTATTCGATATATCTCGATTCCTATTCAAACGAATTCAGTGATAACGGCACCAGCTACCTTACCGACAAATTGACTGAATATGGAGTTGAGTTCATAGAGAAGAATAAAAAGAAACCATTTTTCCTCTATCTTGCTTATTCTGCACCACATGTTGGAATAGTCCCAAGGAGTGACAAACTGATGAAGTATTTCTTTAAATATGGCCAGTCGGAAGAAAAATTCAATCCCAATTACGCAGCCGTTATCGAGAGCCTTGATGAGGGAGTTGGCAAAGTTATGGATAAACTGAAAAGAGAAGGACTACTGGAGAATACACTGATAATTTTCACATCTGATAACGGGGGACTTGGTCTTGATGAACTCGGCCCTGCTCCGACATCAGTGTTACCCCTTCGTAAATGGAAGGGACATATTTATGAAGGTGGTATAAGGATACCTGCAATTATTTCCTGGCAGGGAAAGATTAAAAATGGGATTTCATCAGATCTTGTTTTCAGCACAATAGATTACCTGCCTACACTCGGTGAACTTGCCGGTATAAAGGATCTGCCTCCTGACATTGATGGAATCAGTATATATAAGGAATGGATCAATGATGAACATGCAGCAACAGCAGAAAGACCTCTTTTCTGGCATTATCCTCATTTCTCCAATCAGCTTGGTCGACCGGCAGGGGCAGTCAGGCTTGGAAAATACAAACTGGTGGAATTATTTGAGACAGGAACGGTAGAACTTTATGACCTGGAATCAGATCTGGCAGAATCAAACGATCAGTCCTACAACCTGCCGGGCAAAACAGATGAGCTTTACAGATTGTTGAAACAATGGCAAAAAAGCATTGATGCAAATATGCCGGTGGCAAAAGCAACTAAATGAATAGTGTTATTTTGTTACACTGAGTTTAGCAGGGTAAATCCTCTGTGTATACTCAGGATTTCCTCTGTGTATGTTCTTTAATATTAAACATACTTATGACTATTTTCAGAAATCCTTTTAACCTCTTTATTACAGGTATAGCAGCCGCTCTTTCATCATGCGGCGCCGATATTCCCGGTCCAAACATTGTTATAATTCTTGCTGATGATATGGGTTGGGGTGACCTGGCAATAAATGGCAACACAAATGTCAGTACACCAGTATTGGACAAGTTTGTGAAACAGAGCCTGAGCTTCGACAGGTTCTATGTATGCCCCTTAAGTGCCCCGACACGTTCAGAAATGCTTACAGGACGTTATTTCCTCAGAACAGGAGTGTCATCAGTTACGCAGGGATTCGAAAATATGCGAAGCGAAGAAGTTACAATTGCTGAGGTGTTAAAAGAGAACGGCTATGCAACTGGCTGTTTCGGTAAATGGCATAACGGAGGATATTACAGGCAACATCCATTAAGGCAGGGTTTTGATGAATATATTGGTTTTTGTATGGGTCATCTGGGCTATTACTATGATATGGAATTTATTCATAATGATACTACTGTCAGATCAGCAGGATATACAACAGATTTTTTCACCGATAAGGCTCTCAGTTTCATTGAGAATAACAGCGATAAACCATTTTTCTGCTATGTTCCTTATAATGTTCCCCATTCTCCTTTCCAGGTACCGGAGGAATATTTCCTTAAATACAGATCAATGGGGCTGGATTCTCTCTTATCATCGGTATATGGAATGGTTGAGAATATGGATCACAACATAGGCCGGATACTTGATAAACTCAGCGAACTTAATATTGATGACAATACTATTGTGATTTTCTTTTCCGATAACGGACCAAACACCGTGAGGTATAATGGTAATATGAAGGGTCGGAAAGGTTCAGTGGATGAAGGGGGTATCAGAACACCTTTTTATCTCAGATGGCCGGGAGTGATCAACGCCGGATCAACTTCACAACTTGCACATGATATTGATATAATGCCCACTTTGCTCGGGTTATGCGGAATAAAATATTCTCCGGAAAATACTATTGACGGGATAGACCTGTCGGATGTGATCAGAAACAGAACTTCTCCCTTTGACAGATATATCTTTTCAAGACAGGCATTTCAGGATCTGAATAACTGTAATGCATCAGTCAGAAATAACAGATTCCGGCTGGTCAGAACAAAAAATGATACTCTTCTTTATGATATGATAAGCGATCCATCCCAGAGTAAGGATATTTCGGATGAAGAATCAACGGTATTAAATGAAATGTCGCTTTTGCTTGGTAAATGGGAAAATGAACTGGTAAAAGGATATAAGCCTGTAACTACTATTGAGGCAGGATTCCCTTCTGAAAAGAGTTTCGTTCTGCCTGTACAGGATGCCATACTTACAGGGAATATAAAATACTCCAGTATACATCCTAACCAGTCACATACAGAGGGATGGAAAATGTCTGGTGATTCCCTATACTGGAACCTTAATGTCAATACAGGAGGAAATTTCCTTGTTGAACTTCAGTATGGATGCCCTGAAGATAATATTGGAAGTGAATTCATTTTAAAATCAAATTCAGGCTATTATTCATTTGTAATTAACATTCCTTTTGAATCTGTCATTCTTCCTGAACGCGATTATGTAGTCAGAAACGAGTCAGTTGAAAGGAAATGGAAATGGATGCCTGCGGGAAATATAGAACTGAAGACAGGATCTGAACAGATTGTACTTAAACTTGCTAATCCAATTGCCGGAGAAGGATGCCTGATAAAGGCCATCAGGCTCTCTGATTTTCATTAAACACATACAGGAAATCACGCCCTTTGAGTTAGGTTATGTGGATAATATCATTCCTCAAAATGATTGAGTAAAAGTTGATATTTTTTATCAATTTCAAAAACATGATAAAAGTCATGTTTTTATTTTTGTTTAACTTGCAGGATTAATTTGTAACACTGTAAAACGTAATTGAAATACAGATTACAGATTTGGTAAAATGCATAATTATGCATATGAAATTAATGTTTTATACATTTATTTGATTATTTTTGCGACATGATTTTTACATTAAGCTTTAAAAACTGATAAATTGAAAAACATCAAGCCAAAGTTTAACAGGATTGCGATCAAGGTTGGGAGTAATGTTATTGCCCAGGCTGACGGTTCTCTGAATAGCGGACGTATGCTCCGCATTGTTGAGGATATTGCTGTACTTTTCAAGCAGGGTATAGAAGTTGTGCTGATATCTTCAGGAGCAGTGGCGGCCGGCAGAAGTGAAGTTTCACCCTCAAAGAAGACAGATATTATTGTGGCAAAGCAAATATGGGCAGCAATAGGGCAGGTGAAGCTGATGTCGAACTACCAGTTTCTCTTTGGTAAATATAATATTCAGGCAGGCCAGGTACTGGCATCCAAAGAGAGTTTTCGTGACAGAAGACATTATCTGAATATGAAAAACTGCATTTCAGCTATGCTTGAGAACAAAGTGCTACCCATTGTTAATGAGAATGATACTGTCTCAATAAATGAGCTGATGTTTACTGACAATGACGAATTATCCGGAATGATTTCGTCAATGATGGACTGCAACTCACTAATTATTTTATCAAATGTTGATGGTATATATAGTGGTGCTCCCGGAACTGAAGGATCAGAGCTGATAAGGGAGATATACGAGGATACCGAAGACCTTGAGCAGTTTTTTTCCGATTCCAAATCAGGATTTGGCAGGGGAGGTATGATCACAAAATCTTCAGTTGCCAGGAAAACTGCTTCACAGGGGATTGATGTATTCATCGCAAACGGATTGAGGGATGCTATTATTACCGATATTGTGGGTGGAAAGGAAGTTCCGTCTACTCATTTTGTTGCAAACCGGAAAAAGGAGTCAGGTGTAAAGAAATGGCTTGCCCATTCAGGTACATTTGCCAGGGGTGCCGTAACTGTAAATAATGGTGCGCGCGACGCTTTACTTGGTGAAAGGGCTTCAAGTCTTCTGATGGTGGGAATAACCAGGGTGCACGGTTCATTTAAGAAGGGAGATATCGTCAGCATTCTCGATGAGGAAGGAAACAGGATCGGACTGGGTAAATCGCATTATGATTCGAGGAAAACCGAACAGCATCTGGGGGAGAAAATGAAAAAACCATTTATCCATTATCATTTTCTTGTACTCGATGAAAAGATCCGGCAAACAACAAA
This sequence comes from uncultured Bacteroidota bacterium, assembly GCA_937864815.1. GTDB lineage: Bacteria > Bacteroidota > Bacteroidia > Bacteroidales > VadinHA17 > LD21. The sequence continues at coordinate 1,913 of CALMJY010000164.1, read as the reverse complement.
CGTATAGTATAGGATATTAATACTTTAAACTTTTAACTTTATACCTTTAACTTCAATTATGAACTGTACCCCTGTTTTTAAAAAGATTGTTAAGGCCGGTCAGACATTAAATATGCTGGATGAGGCCGGTATAAACAGGGTATTGAAAAATTTGGCAGACAAGACCATCAGAAGCTGTGATTATATTCTTGCTGAAAATAAAAAGGATTTAATCAGGATGCCTGAATCGGATCCCCGGTATGACAGGCTTCTGCTTACAAGAAGTCGCATTGAGGCAATAGCTTCAGATATAAGAATGGTATCAGAATTGCCTTACCCGGCCGGAAGGATTCTTTCAGAAACAACACAGAAAAACGGGTTGAATATAAAAAGGATAACAGTCCCTTTCGGAGTGATCGGAATTATATATGAAGCAAGGCCAAATGTAACATTTGATGTATTTTCACTGTGCTTTAAATCGGGAAATGCATGTGTGCTTAAAGGCGGAAGTGATGCGATTAACTCAAATACAGCCATAGTAAATACAATCAGGTCAGTACTTATTGAAAACGGGATCAATCCTGATGTACTTGTACTTCTTCCTGCCGGAAGAAGCGAGACATCACAGCTTCTGAATGCAGTGAAGTATGTTGATCTTGTGATTCCCAGAGGCAGCCGCGGACTTATAGATTTTGTCAGGCAGAATGCAAGAATACCGGTAATTGAAACCGGTGCTGGCATATGTCATACATATTTTGATGAGTTTGGTGACAGGGAAAAGGGCCGGAAAATAATTCATAATGCAAAAACAAGGCGTGTCAGTGTATGTAATGCACTTGATTGTCTTATTATCCATGAAAAAAGGCTTGAAGATCTTCCATATCTGGTTAGTTTATGTTCCGGAAGCAATGTTGAAATATTCGCAGATCCACCGGCTTACAGGAAACTGAAGGATAAATACCCTTCTGAACTTCTCAAAAAAGCTGACAGGAGTTCTTTCGGAACAGAGTTTCTTTCCTATAAGATGTCTGTTAAAACTGTCAGATCTTTTGATGAAGCAGTGTTCCACATAAATAAATTCGGATCTAAACACTCGGAAGCTGTAATTTCCGAGAACAAAAGTGTGATAGATTTGTTTAACAGATCGGTTGATGCCTCCTCGGTATATGCAAATACTTCAACAGCATTTACAGACGGCGCAGAGTTCGGATTAGGAGCAGAGATAGGCATCTCTACTCAAAAATTACATGCCAGGGGACCAATGGCACTTGAAGCTTTAACCACCTATAAGTGGATTATAGAGGGTAACGGACAAATACGTTCTTAATACATATTTTTTGTTATGATATTTGATATTGAGAAGATCAGTTCCTTTTACAGGGACATGCCTTCAAAGCTTGCAGAGGTGAGGAAGAAATTGCAGCGCCCTCTTACAGTCAGTGAGAAAATTCTTTATACACATTTGTATCCCGGTAATCCCGTAAATTCTTTTATTCGTGGCTCCGATTATGTTGACTTTGCACCTGACAGGGTTGCTATGCAGGATGCAACTGCCCAGATGGCACTTTTGCAGTTTATGATGGCAGGAAAAAAGGAGACTTCAGTTCCGTCATCGGTTCATTGTGATCACCTGATAATGGCAAAATCGGGAGCAGAAGCTGACATGAAAACTGCTTTCTCAGGTAACAGGGAAGTTTATGATTTCCTGAGCACTGTATGTAATAAATATAATATCGGATTCTGGAAACCGGGTGCCGGAATCATTCACCAGATCGTACTCGAGAATTATGCATTCCCCGGGGGAATGATGATAGGAACTGATTCACACACCCCAAATGCAGGAGGGTTAGGTATGGTTGCCATAGGTGTTGGCGGAGCTGATGCTGTTGATGTTATGACAGGCATGGCATGGGAACTGAAGATGCCTCGACTGA
>CALMJY010000163.1 GCA_937864815.1 uncultured Bacteroidota bacterium | reverse complement strand
TTAACTTACATCAAATATTTAGTCATGATATTGATTTACAATTGAAAGAATCGTTATTTAATAAATTCTCCATAAGCTTACTGTTTGAATTTTATATTTATGATTTTTAAATGAATCATTACTAACTTTATGATTACATTTAAATAAAACAAAAAGTATGAAAAAAATTACACTCATATTTAACTTACTGTTCCTGTTCGTATTCATTTCTGAAATATTCGCACAGGACTGGCCCCATTACCTGGGACCTGAAAGGAATAGCACATCACCCCAGAAAGGCATTTTAAGATCATGGCCAGCCTCAGGACCTGAAATACTCTGGACAACCAACATTGGACCAGGCTTTGGGGGTCCTGTTATAAAAGACAGTAAGGTATACCTGCTTGACAGGGATGATAAAACCGGTGATATCATACGGTGTTTTGACTTTAAAAATGGAAATGAATTATGGAGCTACAGTTATAATGCACCGGGATCAGTTTCATACCCGGGTTCCAGAAGTGTTCCTGCAGTAGATGGCAACAGGGTCTATTCCTGTGGCCCGTACGGAGACCTTTACTGCTTGGATATAAACACTCATAAACCGATATGGAACAAGAATATAATGAAAGATTTCGGAGGAACAAAAATACCTGTATGGGCAGTAACACAATGTCCTTTTATTTATGGCGATCTGCTGATTGTTTCTTATTCCCAGAACCCTAATGCCGGACTGGTGGCTTTTAATAAACTGACAGGGAAGATTATATGGAAAACCGAACCAATCGGAAATGAAACTTATGCCAGCCCTTCTGTCGTAAAGATTGCCGGTGAGGATCATATCGTAATTGCATTCTCATCAACTAATACCTACATGCACAAGGAAGCACCGGTTTCTATTGGAAAAATAATCGGGTTAAAACCTCAAACAGGAGAAATAATCTGGGAATTCAAGAACTGGCAGAATATGATTCAGGTAGCACCGGTTCTTGATGCCGGTGAGGGAAGAATTATTGTGGTTGGTGGATATGAACATGGTGCAGCGATGATAAAAGTGGAGAAAATGGATGACGGTAAATATAGTGTAAAGGAAATATTCAATCACAATGATTTTGGTGATCATACCAAACCTCCTGTACTGTATAACGGCTATTTTTATGCACAGTTCTCGACCAATAGTAAACGTGACGGCCTGGCATGTATGGACATGAATGGCAAGGTGATGTGGAAAACGATGCGCTCACCTCTGTTCGACAAAGGCAGTATGATCCTTGCCGACGGGCTGATACTGGCAACTGATGGACGCAAAACCCTGTATCTTATCCAGCCGGATCCATCAGGATTTAAACCTCTGGCTTCAGCTGAATTGCTTGGAGATGGCATGAACTGGGGGCCAATGGCGCTTTCTGATGGCAAACTCCTGCTTAGGGATCAGAACCGGCTATTGTGTGTCAGTGTTGTTAATTAATTCACATAAAAATATTTTGCAATAACTAATTTAAAACCTCAGGCAATGGAAAAGAACTTCAAATTAAACATCGATCCTCAGTCAGCACATAATGAAAGTAATGACAAAATTCAGGGAACATCCAGAAGGGAATTCATTAAAATGTCAGCTGTAACAGCTGCAGGATTAGGACTTTCTGGTAAGTTAAATGCCAATGAATCAGATTCGAATTCAATTGAACCAATTACCACACAACAGGTTCAGGGAAAGGATCCTTATGCAATTGCAGCAAGGTTCAGTAAATATCTCAGAGTTACTGATGTGACCGACGGACTGGATGCAGTCGGACGTGCCGACCTGACACTTCTGGATCCGGCAATACGTCCTCTGTGGTTCGGTATGCGTTTCTGGGGCCCTGCAATGACAATGCGTGTTATCCCCACAAACAGGCGCATGCCGGTTATTGAGAAAAAGGATGCCCTGATGCAGCATGCAATCTGGAGCAATTCAGGGGGTATGCATGCATCGCTAAAAACCAAACCGGGTTGCGTAGTGGTAACATCAACAGGAGGAGCCCGTGAATGCGGTTACTGGGGATCAAATAATT
>CALMJY010000162.1 GCA_937864815.1 uncultured Bacteroidota bacterium | reverse complement strand
TGAAAAGGCAATCACGTGATGCCGTTATTGATCGCCTTAAGAAATTTGGATTGACAGATATTGAAGATCATATTAAATTTGAGCTGGCATATACCCCTCAGAACTGGGAAAGTGCCTGCAATGTAACAAGGGGATCTGTATTCGGGAGTCTGGCACACAATATGATGCAGATGGGATATTTCAGACCACATAACAGGCACGGCAAATATAGAAACCTTTATTTTGTGGGAGGAAGCACACACCCCGGTAACGGGATACCCAATGTACTTCTTTCAGCAAAACTGGTGTCAGAACGTATAATGAGTAATAAATAGATTTAGTCCCAGATGAAGTCAAACCGAGATATTTTCCTGGATATACACAACTCCATAGATTACAACAAGATCATTGATCATCCTAATATCCTTATTGCAGCCAGTTTCTGGGAGGCAGAAAGGTATTGTGCAGCAAAAACATGTTACAAGTTCATGAGGGTCATCGACGATATGATTGATGATCACAAATCCATAAACAGGCAAATTGCTCCTGACGAGAGAAAAGAATTTACAGCAAATGTGAATGAGTGGCTTAAAATGGTTATTGTCTCTGAAGAGTGTAATCCTCTTCAGCAGGAACTGATTGAAACTGTAAAAAGGTTCAGGATTCCCCTCTGGCCACTTGAAGATTTTGCAAAATCAATGATTTATGACATTAACAATGACGGCTTTCCTACACTGGATGCCTATCTTGATTATTCCATGGGTGCTTCAGTGGCTCCAGCCTCAATATTTGTGCATCTCAACAGTCTGCAGAAAAACGGAGAGGGATATGATGTACCGCCTTTCGATGTCAGATGGGCAGCAACACCATGTGCAATATTCAGTTATCTTGTTCATATTATAAGGGATTTCAGAAAAGACCAGCTGAATAATCTCACATATTTTGCTGATGACCTTATTGCTAAAAACGGCCTGAGCAGGAACGATCTTAGAGAGTTTGCGGAGGGACGACCTGTAAACGAGGGATTCCGAAATATGATGAGCCTGTATTATTCTCTTGCAGAAGAATATATGCACAAGACAAGGGATGTCCTTGAGAAAATCAAACCACTGCTGGAACCAAGGTATCAGTTAAGCCTCGAAATAATCTTTGATCTCTACATTATGGTATTTGAAAGAATTGACCGCAGGAATGGTCAGTTTACCACTGAAGAACTGAATCCGACACCGGAAGAGACCAAAGAAAGAGTTTACAGGAAAATAATTAGTTTTACTAAGTGAAAATTACTGCACTAACTAAAGCAGATAATCACTTAATATATGAAAGTTATCTTCTTAACATCAGGACATGATCCTTTCGATGACAGGATATTCTTTCATATGTCGGCCTCACTGATCAGGCATAATCACAAAGTTTGCATCATCACCAGCACAGAAAATAAAATTGATTCCTGTGAGGGGATAAAATTAAATTGTTTTAATGGAGTCCGCCTGAAAAAGAGAGTTAAGGTTTTTGAATTTGTCAATCGCATAAAAGAAGAAAATCCTGAAGTAATAATATGTTCCGAATCCCTTGCGGTATATGCCTCAAATAAGTATAAAAAAGAGTGGAATAAGAGGGTTAAAATAATTTATGACATAACGGAATGGTATCCATCAAAGAAAAATCTATGTGCTTATAATCAGATCAATAAAGGAATTAATCTGGTAAAATTGCTATTATTTAATGTCTGGGTTTCAAGGATTGTCGATGGTTTCATTTTTGGGGAATACTATAAGAGCAGACTATATAGATTTTTATTTCCACGAACCCCTTTTATTTATATTCCATACTATCCAGACCTTAGATACATTGACAATCTGAATCCCGAAATAAATGCAGAAAAACTCAGACTATCATATTCAGGCAAACTTACTGATGATAAGGGATTTGGCAATTTCACAAAGCTAATAGACGAATTATCAGTATTGTACCCGGATCTCAAAATTGAAGTAAAGATAATCGGCTGGCCAGATGTGTGTGAAAAGAATAACAGCAAAGCAAAAATGCCGCAGAAGAAAAATGTGTCTGTGACCTACCTTAACAAACTGCCCTATTTTGAATATCTGAATACCATAAGGGATACGGACATATTTTTTGATCTCCGGAAAATTGATTTTGAAAACAGTCATTCTTTACCTATAAAGCTGTTTCTGTATGCTGCCTTCGGAAGACCGGTTATTTTTTCAGATCTCAAAGCTATCAGAAAAGCAATTGATATTAGCAGATTTGGGTACCTTGTTAATCCTTCTGATTTAAAAGAAATATCAGACATTGTACATACATACCTTACTGATGAGTCAAAATATTTGTTTCAATCCAGCTCGGCCAGAAAAGAAATCGAAGAAAAATATCACTGGAGCATAATTGAACCGGAGTTCATTGAATTTGTATTATCATTGCCCAAATAATTTCAGAATGCCGATACAAAACCTGCACTTATTTTGCCATATGAAACAGGTTCAATTACCTGGGTAAACTCGGTTACAATTCTTACATTCCGTCTTATCAGATAACCTGCATGAAAGGTTCCCGAAGTATAATCAAGATCATCAAAGCTGTCTCTTATACACATCTCCGAGCCCACGAGACAGGCAGAAA
>CALMJY010000161.1 GCA_937864815.1 uncultured Bacteroidota bacterium | reverse complement strand
AAGTTATATTTTTGATGTTCCCATTATTCCATATGGGCGGTAGACTTGGTGGCAATAAAAAAATGCCACAAAGACACCAAGACACCATGATTCACAAAGATTAATTAAATTAGGCCTCAATAAACTTATGAAACTATTCAAAAAGGAGGTTATTATGCCCGGTCCCGGAGCTTATTGGTATGGAAAAGAGGAAATTGAAGCTGCCCTTGAAGTTATGAACGGAGGCTATCTGTTCCGTTATGGCAGTGAAAATGATCCCGGATTCCTTAAAAAAGTTTACACTCTCGAAAAAGAACTTGCAGCCTACGAGGGAGCAAACCATGCACTTGCTACCTCTTCAGGAACTTCAGCACTACTTGCATCAGCCTTTGCACTCGGATTAAAACCAGGTGATGAAATAATTGTACCGGCTTATACTTTTGTCGCCAGTTACTCCTCGGTAATATTCCTCGGTCTTGTACCAGTGCTGACCGAAATAGATGAAAGCCTCTCCCTTGATCCTGATGACATAGAAAAAAGGATCACTCCCCGGACCAAAGCCATAATGCCCGTTCATATGCTTGGCAATCCGTGTAACATGGATAAAATCATGGCTGTGGCAAAAAAATATAACCTGCCTGTACTCGAAGATTGCTGCCAGGCTGCAGGGGCTTCATACAAAGGGAAAAAAGTTGGTACCATCGGGAATATCGGTGCATTTTCCCTTAATTTCTTCAAAACCATAAATACAGGTGATGGAGGTTTTGTGGTAACAAACGACAAGTCACTCTATGAGAGGGCTTTTGGAATGCATGACCAGGGACATACTCCAAATCGTACCGGTGTGGAAGTTGGTAACAGGTCATTACTGGGACTGAATTTCAGACTTAATGAACTTACGGCTGCCGTAGCCATTGCCCAGTTGAAGAAGCTGGATAAGATTGTATCTGTCCTTCGTCAAAAAAGAGCCATATTCAAGAGACTTATATCAGAGGCAAAGGGTTTCAGATTCAGAATATTGAATGATCCTGAGGGTGATTGCGGAACCTTATGTACTGTTATTTTTGACACAGCTGAAAAAGCTGCTGCAGTATCTGCATCCCTGGGATCAAAAACTGTTGATAAAAGCGGATGGCACGTATATGCAAACATGGAACATGTACTCGCTCACCTTAAAAGCCTAGGTCAGCCGCATGCCAAAGGAGCATATCCGAAGACAGATGATATCCTGAGCAGAAGCATGAATATCAGTATCGGCGTTGTCGATGGCGGACTTGGTGCCGGATGGGGGATAAATATCAATTCAACTGAAAAGGAGATCAGAAAAGCAGCCGAACAGTTTGTTAAGGCATGTAAATGAGGGCTACCGGCTACCGGCTACCGGTTACCGGCTACCGGCAACAGGCTACCGGCAACAGAATATCGATTAGCAACCAGATACCTTGAACCTTGAACCTTGAACCTTGAACTTTGAACTTTAAACTTTATACTTTATAACTGAAAAACCGTGAAACTGAATCTTAAAACAAATTTTACCTGGTCACTCGTTGTACCAACAAGCATGGGTGTGAGAATCACTCCGTTTAACGGACAGGCAGTACATACCAGCGATTCATTCCATATGCAGGCAACAAGTGCCGAGACAAATGTGGCAACTATCTCTTCATATCTGGGATTACCGGTAAAGGTACTTACCACTTTTGTAAAAGACAGTCCGATTGCAAGACTTATAAAAGATAACCTGGCCAGCCGGCATCTCAGTTACGAGGGTGCGGAGGTTGATCAGGGAGGGCCATGGGGATACAGGCATCAGTTCAATATTGCTGACAGCGGATTTGGATGGAGAGGTCCCAGGGTACATAATGACAGAGCCGGAGAAGTGGGCCGGACTCTCAATGTGAAGGACTTTAATCTGAAGAAACTATTCGGGGAGGAGGGTGTGCAGATTCTCCATCTTTCAGGACTCATTGCAGCTCTTTCATCAGAAACCGGAACTTTTTGCCTTGAACTTGCACGTTCAGCAAAAAAACATGGTACTCTGATATCTTTTGATCTCAACTACAGAGCCTCATTCTGGAAAGGAAGAGAAAAGGAACTCAGCAGCATCTTTCGTGAAATAGCTGCAGCATCGGATATTCTTGTCGGCAACGAAGAAGATTTCCAGCTATGTCTGGGTATAAAAGGCCCGGAAGAGGGAGGCAGGGATCTGGCAGCACAGATAGACAGTTTTAAAGAGATGATAAAAAGGGTAAAGAGCTCATTCCCGAATGCATCGGTCTTTGGTACAACCCTGAGGCAGGTAGTCAGTGTCAACACCCATCTGTGGGGTGCACTGATGCTTGAGGGAGAAAACTGGCATGTTGTTGAACCAAGGGAAATAAATGTACTCGACCGTATAGGAGGAGGTGATGGTTTTGTTGGTGGAATGATCTATGCCATTCTCAAAGGATGGGATCCTGAAAAATGGATCCAGTTCGGTTGGGCATCGGGAGCTCTTGCAACAACGGCACTTACCGATTATGCACTTCCGGCCGATGAGGATCAGGTCTGGAGTATATGGAAAGGAAATGCAAGGGTAAAACGTTAAATACAATAAGATGAAAAAGTTATATCGTTACAGTCGACTATTAATATCATTCTTTATTATAGCTTTTCTTGTTCCGGTTCTTCATGGACAATCTGAAAGGAAATCGAAACAGGGCTATGAGAAAACATATGATAAACTCTCAAAAAAAGTTGATCAGGAACGTATAAAGGAAGGTGTTTACTATATATCTGAAGACCCCCTGCCAAGGCGGGTACTTAACTGGACAAGGCAGGGACAGACCATATCCTCACTTGAGGAAGCAGATATATGGATTATTGATCAGCTCCGCAAATCAGGCTATAAACCGGACCTTGATTCAACAAAAGTAAGGGCATTCGGACGCGACACATCAAAACCACTGGCACATCAGTATGCAAGCCCTCCTGAGAATTCACCATATTATACTGCAAATAATATCATTGTTACAAAACAGGGATCTGAAAATCCCGGAGATCTTATAATAATAATTGCTCATAAGGATTCACAAAGCTGGATCCCGTCACCGGGGGCAAACGATAATGCCATAGGCACATGCGGAGCACTTGAACTTGCAATGGTTCTGAAAAAATACAAGCCAAAGCATACTATTAAGTTTATATTCTGTAACGAGGAGCATACACCGTGGACCAGTGTTACAGCTGCAGCCAACATCAAATCCTCGGGAAATGATGTACTTGCACTTATCAATATGGACGGGATCGGGGTCAAGGGACCATCCCAGGCAGGTCAGCTCACAAATGTCACAAGATATACCTCGCCTGAAGGAGAAAGACTTGCAGATATGATGGCAATGCTGAATACAAAACATGCTCTCGGGCTTCAGCAATCAAAATACCTGAGCAAACAACCGGGCGACGATGACGGATCATTTATAAAAGCAGGATTCCCCTGGTCGGTTCTGAACATAGGATCAATGCCCTATGCTGATCCTAATTATCATACTGAGGAAGATAAAGCTGATAAGGTTGATTATACGAATGCCGCTGTAACTGTAAAACTTACACTTGCGGCAGTGCTCTGGCTTGACCAGAACGGAAGACCGTAAAAAAAGCAAAAGGCGAAGGGCTAAAGATGTATGGTAAAATTGATGGAACATAAGGCTCCCCTCCTTGGAGGGGCCGGGGGTGGGTTTGAATAATACTAGAGCACACTACATGACACAACAGAACACAATATTATGACTGGTAATTTCAAAGCTATTTA
>CALMJY010000160.1 GCA_937864815.1 uncultured Bacteroidota bacterium | reverse complement strand
ATTGTGAAAAGTGCCGGTGATAAACTGAAGGTGATCGAATAAACTGGGTGCTGGGTACTCGGTGTTGGTTCCAAGTTCCAAGTTCCAAGTTCCATACAGACAGAAAAGTTATTAATAGAGCATCGGATAAGTCAGCTCCCCTCCCTGGAGGGGCTGGGGGTGGGTTTAATTAATAAAATTATTATTCGCCTCTCGGATTATCAAAATATTATTTCTATATTTGCGACCGGATTTTTGAAACCATACTGAGAATACAAAATACTTTGTGAGATGAACTTAATGAATGTTGTTGAGAAAGAATTAGGAGTCAAAACTGAATATCCTAAGTTTATTGCAGGAGACACTATCACTGTCCATTATAAGATTAAAGAAGGAAACAAGGAAAGGATTCAGCAGTTCCGCGGAGTTGTGATGCAGAGAAGTGGTGTTGGACATACTGAAACTTTTACTGTAAGAAAAATGTCAGGAAACATTGGAGTTGAAAGAATATTCCCGTTAGCAAGCCCCTTCATTGACAAGATTGAAGTCAATAAACATGGAAAGGTTCGCAGGGCCAGGATTTACTACCTTCGCGATCTTACCGGTAAGAAAGCACGTATACGTGAGAAGAAATTTTAGGCAGAAATCATATAAAGGGGCTGGATCATAAGCCCCTTTTTTTATTTCCACCCCTAAATCCCCCAGGGGGGACTTACCTTCCCTCCAAAGCCCCCCTTGGGGGTTTGGGGGATTAAATCGAATTTATTGGGCAGCTTCAGTTTCTTTTCTATATCTTATTAATCATTTCGTCACTTTTCTTTTTAGCCTCCTCCACAAGCTTATTAGCCTTTACATCGGCTTCCTTTTCAAGCTGGATTGCTTTTGTATCTGCCGTCTGCCTTAATTTATCAGCTCCTTTCTGCGCTGCAAGCCGTGCAATAGTCCCTTTACCTTCCGCCTCTTTAACGAGCTTCTGAGCCTGAACTTCAGCCTCTTCCCTTATCTGTTTGGCAGCACCGGCAGCTTCTTCTCTAAGTCGCCGACCCTGTTCTTCAGCTTCCATAATAAGTTTTGCCGCCTCAGCTTCTGCCTGCTCACGGGCTTTCTCCTTGCCCTGATCTACTGCCTTATCCACAGTCTGTTTAGCCACATCCTTAACAGTGGTTTTAACTCCACCTTCAGAATTATCCCCTGAACCGCTTCCAAAGAAAGGTGCTATAACCGGTTTATCAAATGTCCCTGTAACTTTGAGGTTTACCTTTAGAGTTTCAGAGGGTTTATATGCTACCCCAAACTGAGCTGCCTGAGCAGATAGATTATCTATAAGTGAGTTTACAGATCCACCAAGATCAGAACGGGGTATCTCAGTTTTAACTATATAGTTGATAGTCTGATCAAGCCCCTGATCACCACTTATATTCATCTTAAGGTTTCCGGTTTTTATATCAAATGGTTTTAAGTATATCCTTCCCTCCTTTATTGTAAAACTGATATTAACATCTTTAAATGAATTGTTGTATTTATCACCGAGCTTTAAGGTTTCCTTTATCTTATCAAAAGTCTTGGCTTCCACGAGTGTCAACTGCTCTGACTGAAGTTTTCCGTAGCCGTCTATAGAATTAGTAACCGGCATCATATCGCTTCCAAGTAGACTTGAAAATGCCAGGGTTGAACTGATATTTCCATCAATACCTTTAGCAGCAGGAACCAGTTTCTGTACAGTATTAAATGTTTTGAAAGCATCTTTCACAGATATATTGCGCATGTCAAAATCAGCCTTCATAGTCGGTTTAAGTGTATCTCTGGTATCATAATCCGCATTCATCAGTATGGAGCCGTTCAGTATATTCATACCTGTATTACGAAGACTCAATATACCGTCTCGTACAATTATAAGACCCTTAACCTGCTGAGCAGCAATACTGTCATATAAAAAATCATTAATAAGAGCATCAAATTCGAAATCAATATTTTTTGGAACCTGAATTACAGCCAATGCGGAAGTATCCTCTACTACAGTTGTGTCGCTTGCCATTTTTGACATAATCTCACCTGCATCCACCAGTTTTGAGCGCATCGAAAGTTTTCCCTTTATTGTCTGGTCGCTGAAAACATAAGGAATATAATTTTCGATTCTTCCGTTGAATGTGAAATCACTTTTGCCACCAACATTTAGGCTCGTGTTATTCATTGCAGCATATGCCGGGGTAAATTCAAATCCGGCATTGTTGATCTTTACCTCAGGATATCCAACCATTGCTACAAGCATATCCTTAATATTCATATTACCGGTAGCAGTAAAGCTATCGTACTGTTCTTTCTCAATCATAGACATTTTTCCGGCCATCTTTACAGACATATCAATAATACCTGACAGGCTGATGCTGTCCATGGGTACAGCCTTCATCAATGCTCCCAGATCCAGTCTGCCTACCATTGAACCCTTAAAATCGGGATCACTCATGGGTGTTTTGAGAGAAAAATCCATATCGAACGGGCTACCAGCAAGTTCCATATGAAACAGTTCAATATTCGCAACGGTTTTGTCCATATCTTTCCCATCAACAAAGACATTTGACTTAAGGTTGATATTCTGAATTTTCTCAGGGAGGTCAGGATAGCTTATCATTCCATTATTAATTGAAAGATTCAGAGTTACATCAGGCAGAGTGCTGTCTGCATCACTGTATACTCCCCTGGCAGAACCCGAAAAGGCAAATTCACCAGTTGTTGTCAAATCCTGGTAATCGCTCATATATACGGCTGGAACTAATGACAGAAGTGTCTTAAATGAAGTCTGCGGTGTTCCGAATTCCATATCGGTCTCAATATCATCACCCGGCATAGCAACCATTCCTTTGAAATTGAGCTTAAGATCGTTTATTGCAAAATAGTTCTCACCAAATGTAAACTTCATGTTATCAAGGTTGGCCAGCAGATCTATCTTTGAATCAATCCTGGCTCTGTTCAGGTATTTTAAGCCCTCCATAATAAAAGTAACCTCTCCTATTGTCAGTCCCGTCTCCATATCTGTTTCACTCATTGTCATATCACCTTTAAGATTGAAATTAAGGTCTTTAACAATGGCACTCATGTCTGACTGCTCATCAATGTATGATATAGAAGTATTGAGAAGAGCGACCTTTTGAAGAACCACTTTGATTGCGGAAGCAGTTGGATCTTCCTCGACCTCTTCAGTAGTGGTTGTATCTTTCATTATATCCCAGTTAGCTGTTCCGTCTTTTAGCACAATTGCATTAATTACAGCCTTGTCCATAACAATTGATTTAACTTCATAACCTGAATCACCTAAGAGGCTTGAGAGGTTAAAAACAAGACTAAATGAGTTGAATCCGGCAAGAGTATCATTTTCAAACTTATCAATTCCAACCACAGAAAGGCCGTTGAGTGAGAATGAGAGATTTGGAAAGTTCCTGAAGAATCCGAGCTTATAATCCTCAAACTGAACTTTTGCATTTACTGATTCATTAATGACCTGTTCAACCTTGACTCTGATTTTGTCTTTAAATATTATTGGAATAGTAAACAGGGCAATTAGTATCATAAGGATTAAACCAACCAGAATTTTCACGATCCATCCAAATATCTTTTTCATATATTTGAGTATTAAATTTAATATCAGATAGTTATAATTTTTTCTGAAAGACTGAAATCAAGAAATAAATCTAAGCATTATTCCCCAAAATAAAAATATGTACTATATTTGCGTCCTCAAATAATGGTCCCGTAGCTTAACTGAATAGAGCATCTGACTACGGATCAGAAGGTTGGGGGTTTGAATCCCTCCGGGATCACCAGAAAATACAAACGCAATCACTGATGCAATGAGTGATTGCGTTTTTTCTTGCAATACACAACATTTATTTTAATTGTCGAGTAATATTTTATATGATTGTTGAACATTTTATCCTTAATTTGAGATAATTAATCAGATCCAAATGGTCAGACTTCACATTCATCACCAGGGAAAAGTAATTCAAATTGAATCGAAGGAAGGAAATACTCTCCTAAATGTCCTGAGAGAAAATGGTTTTGAAATATATTCCCCATGCGGGGGCAACGGTACCTGTGGGAAGTGCAATGTTATGGTCCGAAATGAAGGACTTGTTCCATCCTGCCTTTATCCCGTTAAAGAATCCATTGAGGTTATACTTCCCGATAAAAGGGAAGCCAGGGTACTTGTAGAACAACACCAGCATACTGTAGTTCTGCCTCTTATGCCGGGAAAATGCGCAGAATTATCTGTTTATCCGCATGGTATAGCTGTTGACATAGGTACAACCACTGTAGTTCTTTATCTTGTCAACCTGATAACCGGAGTTATATCCGAAACCATGGCTTTTCTGAATCCACAAACAAAATTTGGTGCTGATGTCATTACCCGGATACAATTTACGACAACACATGATAAGGGATTGGAAATCCTTCAAAAAGAATTAATCAGTTCACTGAACAGGGTAATGTCAGAACTTATCAGGTTTGCCGGGATTACTGAAAATGAAATTATCAAGATAGTATTTGCAGGAAATACTACAATGCTCCACCTGCTGCTTGGTATTAGCCCCAAATCGCTTGCCCTTGCTCCCTTCAGGGCTCAGTTCCTTGAGGAACAGATACTTCAGGGTGAACAACTGGGATTAAAATCTCTTCCCCAGGCAGAGATAAAAGTCCTTCCATCAATATCTGCCTTTGTCGGAGCTGATATAGTTGCCGGACTTGCATCAATTGCACCTTCGGATAAATACAGAAATTACCTTTTCATGGATATCGGTACCAATGGGGAACTGGCACTTGTGACTGATTCAAAGATTCTTTGCTGTTCCACAGCAGCGGGTCCTGCCTTTGAAGGCGCAAGAATCTCATGCGGAATGGGTGCTGTTGAAGGTGCAATTTCAGCTTTCTGTGAAAATGAGATTACTGTGATAGGTGATGAAATTCCTGCAGGTATCTGCGGTTCAGGATTAATAGATATTATTGCATTCCTTGCAGAAAAAGGTTTACTGAATTCCGATGGACAATTAAAGGCTGACTATTTAGTGGTTCCTGAAACAAGAACAAGTTCGGGAAAAGCCATATCTATCACACAGGATGATATACGTGAAGTACAACTTGCAAAATCAGCAATCGCATCAGGAGTAAAAATATTGCTTAAACAGGCAGGAATAACCTTTGATCAGATTGATGCACTTTTCCTGGCTGGAGGATTTGGCAATTACATAAATACTGAGAGTGCTGTAAGAATTGGCCTGCTTCCATCTGAAATGAAAGAAAAAATTATTCCATTGGGAAATACCTCAGGTACAGGTGCAATACTTGCACTGAAATCGGTAAGATTCGATGAGGTAATTCAGAAATTACTGGAAAGAACTCAGCATATTGAGCTGGCTGAAGATGAGGATTTTGCGATTGAGTTCGCGATGAATATGCACTTTTAAAAGGCAACAGGCGGAAGGCGACAGGCTACAGGGTCAAAGTATGAGCAAAGATCTGAACATAGTGACACTTAATGTTCCTTACCCACCTGATTATGGGGGAATGATAGATAGTTTTTACCGGATAAAATGGTTGAAGATGGCCGGGGTTAATATCCATCTTCATTGTTTTGAATATGGCAGAGCTCATTCAAAGGAACTTAATGAATATTGTAGCTCCATTAATTATTACCCCAGAAAAAAAACAATATTTAACTTCTTTACCAATCTGCCATACATTGTCATCAGCAGGACATCAAACAAACTGCTGGAGAATCTTAAATCAAATAATCATCCTGTTCTTTTTGATGGTCTTCATACAACTTTCTTAATGAACCATCCCGAATTAAAAGGCAGAATTAAATGCATAAGAGCTCATAATATTGAATATCAATACTATAAATCACTTGCAGACATAGAAAACAATGTCTTCAAAAGGTTATACTATAAACATGAATCTGTATTGCTTAAAGAATATGAATCAAATATTGATCCTTGTGTTAAGATTTTAACAATATCCCAAAGAGACAATGAATTTTTTAAAAAAATAAATGACAACACCATTCTAATCCCTCCCTTTCACCCATATGAAAATGTAATTGCTTCACCCGGTATCGGCAATTATATTCTCTACCATGGTGATCTCTCCGTCAGGGAAAATTCATTAATCGCCGAAGAACTAATTAAAAATGTCTTCAACAATATAAAATACAATTGCATTGTTGCCGGTAAAAAGCCTCCTGCTTCACTGTACAGGGTTGCATCACGATCAGCAAATGTGAAATTAGTAGCAGATCCGGATTCGGACAAAATGAATGATCTTGTAAAAAATGCCCACATAAACATCCTTCCATCGCTAACTACAAATGGCTTTAAGTTGAAACATTTGACAGCTCTCTATGCTGGCAGATTTTGTATTCTGAACCACACAGCGGCAAATAGCTTTATTGAGAACGCACATGTTCATATAGCAGATTCATATTCTGAAATGGTAAATCAGATCTATAATCTTATTAATGAGGAATTTACAGATGAAATGATCAGCAGTAGAATGCAGATTCTTGACAAAGATTTTTCAAATCAGGTAAATGCAAAAAAAATAATCGATTTGATCTTCAATTAAAATTCCTCTTCTATAAATCCAAAAAAGAAATTGCCACAAAGACACAAAGGCACCAAGATACACCAATAACAAATCAATCTATGACTTAATCTTGTGTAACTTATTGTCTTAGCGCCTACTATATAACTCTTTCACTAATATATTGATTTTAAGCAACTTTTCGTAATC